>CAZPYZ010000042.1:0-14175 GCA_964590215.1 uncultured Dehalococcoidia bacterium
GACGAACTGGTGGTGGCAGTGGCGAGGTAGCAGAAAGAGGCTGCGAGGACTCCACTCGAAGGTACGTTTGGTCCCGCCACCGCTCCGCCAGACCGAGGCGAGACCCTGGCCCTGCAGCACGTACACGGCCTCGTCGAAGGCCAGCTTCAGCGGTGGAAGGGTACCGCCGGGCGGGATCTCGGTGACCCGCACCTCCGTTATGCCCCGCATCCCTTCCAGCTGTACGAAGGCCGCGTTGCACTCTCGTTCGGCCCACCAGCCCAGCTTCACGGTCCGGAGGTCTTCAATGAAGTATCCCCGGTGGATAGGGATGCCTCTCGACTCCATCCACACGTCGTGGGTGTAAGGAGGCACGTTCAGGCCTTCCTGGACAGCGGTCTGTGTCTGGGTCATGAGCTCACCACCGGATCGGGGATAGTGATTGTGTTGAGCCGGGTCACCGTCCGCCCCGGACCACGCGGCCGGGACACGCGCCGGTAGGTTGGCCGTGCTCCAGCAGGACGTCCCCGTTCACCACCGTCCATTCGATGCCGGTGGCGAGCTGCTTGCGGCGGCTTGCACCTCCGGGGAGGTCCTGGGCCTCCTCGGGCTCCAGCGGGCTGATTGTGTCTGGGTTGAAGACCATCATGTCTGCGGCGTAGCCGGGCCGGAGCAGGCCCCGGTCGTTGAGGCCGAAGACGCAGGCCGACTCAAAGCTGAGCTTGCGGACCGCTTCCTCGATAGTGAGGATGCCCCGCTCCCGGACCCAGTGGCCCAGCAAGTAGGTGGGATAGCTGTAAGTGGTGCGGAAGACGACATGGGCGCCCCCGTCGGACTGGCCCACCAGGATGTGCGGGCTGTGCAGCATCTCGGCCATGGCCGCCGGGTCGCCGTTCCGCTCGCGCCGCTCGAACACCGTTTCCAGGTCTTCCTCCAATGCCAGATCGAAGAAGGTGTCCAGCACGTCCCGGCCCTGCTCCCGGGCTACCTGGGCCACGCTCTTCCCCTGCAGGCTGGCGTTCTTGGGCACGGCGGTGCGGAAGACGAACTGCAGGTCCCACCGCTTGCAGAACTCACCGTTGGCGCCGCTGTAGGGCGTGTCGACGGCCTCGTGGTGCAGCTTTACCCTGGTCTCGGGGTCCCGAAGGGCAACCTTCTTCTTGTCCAGGGGTGACGTCATGACGGCCTTCCAGGTGGGCAGGGCGTCGAAATGCTGGGCGGTCTTGAGGGTGTAGCGGAGGATGGTCGGCTGGGGGTTCAACAGCCGGTAGGTGCGCAGCCCTTCGCGTCCCAGCGCCTCCGCCTCCTCCATGTGCTGCCGCCATTGACCGGGCGCGGCCGCGTTCTCGTTGATGCCCCCGTACAGGACAGGACGCCCGCCTGCCTGGGCCAGCCCGATCCCCAGCTTCGCCGAGCCGCCGACCTGGAGGGTGCCGTGGCCGGCCTCGTCCAGGACGGCGGCCAGGGCGAAGCGCTCCAGGTCCGAGGCCACGTTGGTGGGCGAAACCCTCCCCTCATGGTCGAAGTGTCGGGTATTCCGTTCGTAGGAGAGGCCGATGGCGCCCGCCTCCAGCCCCTCTCGGACGATGTGCTTCATGGCCACGATCTCGTCTTCGGTGGCCTCCCGGTCGTAGGCGGCGTCACCCATGACGTAGCGGCGCACGGCGGAGTGGCCGATGAAAGCAGCCACGTTGACGCCGAGCCGCCTGTCGAGCGCGTCGAAATACTGGCCGATGGTCTCCCAGGACCATGAAATCCCGGACTGGAGCGCTTCCAGAGGGATAGCCTCGACTCGCGAAAGCAGGCTTACCAGGGCATCCCGGTCGCTCTCGTGGGCCGGAGCGAGGGCCAGAGAGCAGTTGCCGATAACTACGGTGGTGGCGCCGTGGTACGAGGAGAAGGTGCAGAGGGGATCCCAGATGGCCTGGGCATCGTAGTGGCAGTGGTTGTCGATCACGCCGGGGGCGACCACAAGCCCCTCCGCGTTGAGGACACGCCTGGCGTCCCCTGTGGCCTTCCCAATCTCCACAATGCGGCCGTCCTTGACCGCCACGTCTCCCCGGAACCCCGGCATCCCGGAGCCGTCGACGATAGTCCCGCCGCGGACCACGAGGTCGTAAGCCATGCTGTCCTCCTTGGTTGGTTGTGAGGGCTTTAGCTCTCTGGGGTGGCGGGCTGAAGCCCGCGCTACGAACCTACCTGTCCAGCCACACCATCGCGTAGTCGGCTTTGGAGCCGAAGTTGGGCTTGTAGTTCTTCACGTAGGGGTGCCAGAAGGCCCACTTCGGCTGGTAGAGCAGGTCCACTTGAATTTACCTGGTCTGCGATGAAACGTGCGATGGCCCCGAGGATTCCCCGCCGCTTCTCGGGTTCGGCTCTCTCTCCGGCTCCCTCCAGCAATTTGTCCCGCTCTGGGTCCTTCGTGAAGCTGTAGTTATTGCGGGAGCTGCTGTGGAAGCGGCCGAATACGATGGAGTCGGGGTCATCGTGGAGGCTGCTGAAGCCCGCGGGACCGTGGTCGATATCAAAGTCCCCCCTGGCGCCGTTGTTTCTGCTGGTCTGCCAGGTCAAGGAACTGTAGCTCCACGTTGAGGCCCGCCTTCCGGTACGTGGTACGTGATACTTGGTACGTGGATACGTGAACGTTTCACGCTTCACGCTTACGCATCACGCATCACGCATCACCTCTCCAGCCACACCATCGAGTAGTCCGCTTGGGAACCAAAGTTGGGCTTGAAGTTCTTGACGTAGGGATGCCAGAACCGCCACTTGGGTGCGTGGAGCAGGTCGACACCCCAAGCCTTCTCCACGACCTGCTGTACGACGGCCCGCTGGAGCTCGCGGCGCTTCTCCGGGTTGAGCTCCCGCCTGGTCGCCACCAGCAGTCTGTCGAGTTCCGGGTCGTTGACCTTGTTGTAGTTCTGTTGGGAGCCGCTGTGGAAGCGCCCGAACTGCAGCGAGTCCAGGTCGTCGTGGAGACTGCTGAACCCCGCCGGGATATGGTCCAGGTCGAAGGCGCCCTGCCGTCGCTTCGCCCGCTGGTCCGTCTTGTCGTAGAATTTCAACTCCAGGTTGATATCCGCCTTCTTCAACTGGGCCTGCAACAGCTCCATCGTGCTGATGTTGGTGCGGGTCTCCTCCGTGTGAATGATCAGCTCCACGGTCACGCCGTTCCGGTAACCCGCTTCACGGACCAGCCGTCTCGCCTCTTCTACGTCGTACCGGTAAAGCTGCCGCACCTCGGCCGGTGTGAAGAGGCCATGCATAGTGCCCGGAAGGCCCCACTCTCCCTCGCCTCCGAAGAACGCCTTATTCATTTCGTCACGATCGATGGCGAAAGACACAGCCTTGCGCAGGCGGATGTCCCTGAGGGGGCTGTTGCGGGCTTCCACCTGGGAAAACGGGATGTGGCTGGAGTTGGGCTGGAGGAATTTGTAGTACGTGGCCTGGGGAGCCGCCTTCAGCACCTCCTGCGCCGGGTGATAGTCCAAGCGCTCGATGAGCATGTCCAGCTGCTTGGTCTGGAAAGCGGCGTTTGCCGTGGACTCCTCGTTGATGACCAGCCACCGGATTCCGTCCAGGTAGGGTTTCCCCGGGTCCCAGTAATCGAGATTCTTCTTCCATATCCAACGGGTGCCCTTCTGGGAGGCGCCCACGTCCAGGATGTAAGGCCCCGCTCCTACGAGCCTCTCCTGGAAGTGGCCCTCCTGGTCGTAGATCTCTCGAGCGAGGATGGGATTGCCGTCCGAGGCCGCGTAGTTGATGAAGGGCACGAAGGGCTCTTTGAAGTGGAATACCGCGGTGTACCGGTCCGGAGTGTCGACCCGGTCGTGGCCCTGGAGGATGTAGTCCATCTCGGCCTTTGGGAGCTTCTTGTCTTTGAACTCGCCGGTGCGTAGGCGGTACTCCGCGGAGAACTTGGCGTCGGCGGAGGTCACCTCGCGACCGTTGACCGGCGAGAGGTTCTGGAACTTCGCTCCTCTTCGGAGGTGAAATGTGAAGGTCTTGGCGTCGGCCGAGACCTCCCAGCGTTCGGCGAGCTCGGGTTGCAGCTCCAGTTGGTTGAACTCGTACTCGGGACCCTTCTTGAAGCCGAGGAGGCTGTCGTAGGCCAGGGCCACGGCATCCCCGTTGGGCGTGCTCCTGCTGAAGGTGATGTCCCAGTTGAACGGGTCCGGGGAAACGTGGACGTTGAGGGTGCCGCCGGGCTTGGGCTGGTGCGCGCCACTGGAAGATGTGGGGAGAACCGCTGACGATGGCCCGCAGGCCAGGACAACCAGCGTGACGCCGCTGAGCACGCACCACATCCGTCCCTCCATGATTGCCACCTCCGGGGGAGTTGGCGCAGTTTCGCGCTTGCCACCGCTGGTGTCAAAACGCTTTCGGATGGCTGCGCCGGGTTCTCCACCTGAAGGGTTGCCCGTTGCCCACACCACCGTCTGGCGCTGCTCCCCGCCAGCCGGCGGCCTGAAGCCGCCGCCGGCGGCGATCACCAGGCTCTTGTGGTACGACGCCATGCGATAATTGGTGGAACGCCCCGTAGGAGGTGAACTTTTGCCGGGGTTCTCTCTCTTTCCCCGCCAGGAACAGTTTTACGACCTCTTCGAGCAGAGCAGCCAGAACATCGTCGCCGGGGCCAAGGCCCTGCTAGACCTCCTGGAGCACTTCGAAAAGATTCAGATAAAGGTCGAGCAGATACGGGAGCTGGAGCACCGTGGCGACACGCTCACCCACCAGGTGATGGAGCAGCTCCACCGCACCTTCGTCACCCCCCTCGACCGCGACGACATCGCCTTCATCGCCCACGCCCTGGATGACATCATGGACTTCATCGATGCCGCGGCCGTAGCGATGCTGACGTACAAAGTCCAGGGGAGCACTCCCCGCGCGATTGAGCTGGGCAAGGTCATCTTGCAGTCTGCCGAGGAGGTCCAGAAGGCCATCGGCCTCATTCGCCATGGTCCTCTCAAGGACGTTCTGCCCATCACCGTGGAGATCAACCGGCTGGAAAACGAGGCGGATGCCGTGCTGCGGACCGCCCTGGCGGAGCTGTTCGAGCGCGGGCCGGAGGATGTGCTGGAAATCATCAAGTGGCGCGACATCTATGACCAGCTAGAGACTGCTACCGATCGCTGTGAGGACGTGGCCAACGTGCTGGAGGGCATCGTCATCAAGCATGGTTGACGCGGCCCTCGTGGTCTTGATTGCGTCCGTCATCCTCGCGTACGTCTACGCCTTCGTCGGCGGATTCACCGATGCGGCCAACGCCATCGCCACCGCGGTCGGCACCCGGGCCTTCAGCCCGGTGCAGGCCGTGCTGGTGGCGGCGGTGTTCGAGGTGCTGGGCGCGCTGACCGGCACCGCAGTGGCGACGACCATAGGAAGGGGGATCGTGTCGCCGGAGGTCCTGTCTCAGGGCGCCGTCGTCGCCGCGCTCATAGGCGCCATGGCTTGGAGCCTCATCACGTATCGCTTCGGTATCCCGGTGAGCGAGACCCACGGCCTCATCGGCGGCATTGTCGGTGTCGGTCTCTTCTTCGCCGGACCGGCGGCTATCAACTGGGAGAAAGTCCTACCCGTCTTGGCGGCCATCATCGTCTCGCCGGCGCTGGGGATCATCAGCGCAATGGTTCTTGTCACTCTTGTCTATGGGGCCTTTGGTGGGATGCCCCGGGAACGGAGCACAGGGCTCTTCCTCAACCTGCAGCGACTATCCTCCATCTATATGGCCTTCAGCCACGGGCGCAACGACGCGCAGAAGCCGATGGGCGTGCTCACCCTGGCCCTGGCCCTGTACTTCGGATGGACCACCTTTGACGTGCCCCTCTGGGTGATTCTGAGCGTTGGCGCAGTCGCCGGCCTCGGAGTGGCGGCCGGGGGCTGGCGCATCATCCGAACCCTGGGCATGCGGGTAACCGGTCTGCGGCCGGAACAGGGGTTCGCCGCCGAGACCGCCGCGGCCACGGTGCTCCAAGGGGCATCGGAGTTTGGCATCCCGGTGAGCACCACCCATACCATCACGTCCGCTATCGTGGGAGTTGGCATGGCGCGGGGTTGGACCGCTGTACGCTGGTATGTGGTCGGGGAAATCGCGATGTCCTGGATCTTTACTCTGCCCGCCACCATCTTCTTCGGTTACCTCGCCGCTGCGGGCTTGCAGGGCCTCATCCGCGCGGCTCAGTAGCGCGGGCCGAGCAGCTGATTCCGCCATGGAGATGGGCATTGTCCCAGTACTTCCGGATGTGGGCCACCCACCCGCCCTCGATTGCATCGCGGCTATCCGGCCCCACCCGTCAGTGTTTCATCGTCGGTGCCGCGCCCGACGCGGGAGCTCTCCCGGGAAATTCCGCAGAGGCGAAGGGCTGACAGCCAGCAACTGACCGCTTGGCTTACCGCTTGGTGTACTGAGGCGCCTTGCGTGCCCGTTTCAGGCCATACTTCTTTCGTTCCTTAACCCGGGCATCGCGGGTCAGCAGCCCATGGCGCCGGAGAGGATGCCTGGCATTCTCGTCAGCCGCAAGCAACGCCCGGGCGATCCCCAGCCGGACAGCCCCTGCCCAGCCGGTACGACCGCCGCCCGCTACCACCACGGTGGCGTTGAACTTGTCGAGACTCTCGGTTGCCCGAAAGGGTTCGATGATTGCTTCGCGATCGACGGGCCGGCTGAAATAGGCCTCCATCGGCTGGCCGTTGACTACGATGGCGCCGTTGCCGTTGGGGTAGAGGCGGACCTGGGCGATTGCCTCTTTACGCCGCCCGAGGCCGTAGAAGTAGTGAGCTGAGGTCACTTATTGTCCTCCTTGTGCCCTCACCCTAGCCCTCCCCTTGAGAGAGAGGGGAAGACTTGGTCTGGGCCTGGTGGGGGTGTTCGGCGCCGGCATAAACCTTAAGGCGGCGAAGCATTGCCCGTCCCAGCGGCGTTTTGGGAAGCATCCCCTTGACCGCATGCTCGATGACGCGAGAGGGGTTCTTCCTCTGCTGATCGCCCAGGGCGATACTCTTGAGGCCCCCGGGGTAGCCTGAATGCCGGTAGTAACGCTTGTCCTCAGTCTTCTTCCCGGTCACGACGATCTTTGTGGCGTTCACGACGATCACCCCGTCGCCGGTGTTGAGATGAGGGGCGTACATTGGGTTCGTCTTTCCCTTGAGAATCTGGGCAACTCGCGAGGCGAGGCGGCCGAGAACCTGGCCGTCGGCGTCGACGACCTGCCATTTCAGTTTGAGGTCCGATGGCTTCGTGCTATACGTCTTCAAAGTTCAGAGTTCCTTCTGGGTAAGTGACGGACAACAGATATAACCCGTGAGGGGCCGCTACCTGGCCAGCGGCGCCCAAGGCCGGGTGGTCGAGTAGGAATCGGACTCGTCCAGGCCTTTCCGCACCCCGGCCCACGGCAAGGAGGATGCCGACGGTTCTCCTGACCTGCTGGGGGAGGAACGCGGTGGCCTCGATATCGAAGGAGACGGCGCAGCCGTCCACGGCAATTCGCGCGCCTTTGACCTCACGCACGGTGCTTCTGTCTGTACCAGCGAGGGAACCGCTGAAGCTAGCAAAGTCATGCCTGCCGACAAGGGCTTGCGCCTCCGCATCCATCACGGCGGTGTCCAACGACTCTCGAACCCACAGCGCACGGGCTCGGTCGAGAGCCGGTCGGCTGCGCCGGTTGGCGATGACGTAGCGGTAGCGCCTGCTACTGGCGCGACGGCGCGGGTCAAACCCACGGGGCGCTTCACAAGCCCCCCGGACCGAGATGTCCTCTGGAAGGTAATGGTTGAGGGCCGTCATGAACGTGCTCGCATCGTGCCGGCTGCGGGTCGTGAATGCCGCGACTTGGCCGCGGGCATGGACCCCCGCATCGGTTCTCCCCGCTCCTTTCACTCTGTTTCGTTCTCCGGTGATCTTGTTCAACGCCTCTTCCAGTACTCCCTGGACCGTCCCGGCGTTCCGCTGGTATTGGAAGCCGCTGTAGTTGGAGCCGTCATACTCCAAGAGGAGAGCGATGGTGTGCTCTTCTATGATGAGGGTGTCCCTCCCTGGGCGGTGGTGGCTGGCCCAGGCCCGGGCCCCCCAACCAGTTCTAACTGAACTAGCGGAGCCGCGTCACCCTTTCTCACCCCTATCTTCACAATGCGCGTGTACCCTCCCGGACGATCCACGTAGAGGGGCGCCAGTTGATGGAACACCTTGTCCACTGTCCCGGTCAGCCCCAGGAACGCCAGCGCCTGCCGCCGGGCGTGGAGATCTCCCCGTTTGCCCAGGGTGATCATCTGATCGGCGAAGCCCCTGACCTCTTTCGCCTTGGCCTCAGTGGTCCGCACCCGCCCATGCTCGAACAGTGCGTTCACGAGGCCACGATAGAGAGCGAGGCGAGGGCCCGTGTGCCGGTTGAATTTCCTTCCTGCGACGCCATGTCTCATCGTGGCTCCCCCCGTTGGGAAGACATCTCCTCGTCGGCCTCCGCGTCGTCGGGGGAGAAGGAATAGGTTCCGGGTACTGGTTCTTCGCCCTCGGAACCATCCGCGTCCTCCATCGAGAAACCAAGTTCTTGTAACCTCTCCTGCAATTCTATGAGCGACTTGTCGCCGAAGTTCCGGATGTTCAGCAGTTCGGCCTGACTGAGGTCGAGAATCTCCCCTACCCGGGTGATGTTGTGACGTTTCAAGGCGTTGTAGGCTCGCACACTGAGACCAAGGTCTTCGATGGCGGTATCATAGCGCCCGCCGGATCGTCGATTAGATGGTCCTGGTGCAGGAAGTGGGGTGGGCTTCCCGACTCTGGCGAAGTGCGAGAGTTGATCCATGAGGATATGTGCACTCTCGTTCACTGCATCGGCAGGGGAGAGACTGCCGTCGGTCCAGACCTCCAGCACGAGGCGATCATAGTTGATGGCCTGACCTACGCGGGTTGCCTCCACACGGTAGTTCACTTTCCGTACCGGCGTGAAAATGGCGTCCAAGGGCAACACGCCAATGGGGAGGCCGTTCCGCGGTGCGGCTTGCAGATAACCGGTACCCTGCTCCACGTTGAACTCCACCGAAAGTCGGGCCTCCGCCGAATCCAAGGTCGCGAGATGGAGTTGCGGATTCACGATCTCGTAGTCCGCCGTCGGCCTGATGTCCGCCGCGGTCACCTCGCCGCCACCGGTGACATCGAGGAACAATCGCCCAGGCCGGTCGGAGAGCGCCCGTAGCCGCAACTCCTTCACATTGAGCAAGAACTCGATGGTGTCTTCCTTCACGTGGGCCATGGTGGAAAATTCGTGCTGCACGCCATCGATGCGAACCCAGGTGACGGCCGCCCCAGGCAGCGAGCTGAGGAGGACACGACGGAGTGCGTTGCCCAGGGTGGTGCCAAAACCGCTCTCCAGGGGTTCCGCGACGAACCGGCCGTAATCGTTGGTCGATACTTCCAGGCGGATTTCTACTGACTCGGACAAGGATTCCTCCTGGCCTGCTGGGGGCCTGGGTCATGCCATAGGCCCAAACGGGGGGTTTGGGAGCGCGTTGGGTGCGCTGGACGACGGTTACCGGGAGTAATACTCTACGATGGCCTGTTCGTTGATGTGGCTGTCCATCTCGCTTCGCTCTGGAAGCGTCAAGACGCGCCCGGCTAGCGTGGCGCGGTCCAGATCGAGCCAGGTAGGTATGGACTTACTTTCTATGGTATGGGTGACCACCTTGTAATACTCGGTGCTCTTGCTTCCGGGGTCCCACCCGACGACGTCGCCTGGGCGGGTGCGGGCCGATGGCACGCTGGTCTTGCGGCCGTTGATAGTGACGTGGCCGTGAAGCACCAGTTGTCTGGCCTGCTTTCGGGAGTCGGCAAAGCCCAAGCGATAAGCGATGTTATCGAGCCGCAGCTCCAGCTCCCGCAGAAGGTTTTCACCCGTCGCACCGGGACGTCTGACCGCCTCCTGGTAATGGCGGCGGAACTGGCGTTCGAGTACGCCGTAGATGGAGCGGGCCTTCTGCTTCTCCCGAAGTTGCAACCCGCGCTCGGAGATCTTGCGCCGTCGAGCGCTGCCGTGCTGCCCCGGCGGGGTGGCACGTTTCTCCACCCCACACTTCGGAGAGAAGCAGCGTTCGCCCTTCAGGAAAAGCTTTTCGCCGTGCCGCCGGCAGATACGGCAGACGGGTCCATTATACCTTGCCATACGTCCTCGAAGTTTCTATTTTCTCGTCTCTGGTCTCGGGTCTCTAGTCTTCTGCTCCAGTCGCCGGAGGGGCGGACTAGAGACTAGAGACTAGAGACTAGAGACTAGAAACTTTAGACTCGCCTCCGTTTTGGTGGCCTGCATCCGTTGTGAGGTATCGGTGTCACGTCCCGAATGCTCGTAATGGTCAGCCCCGCGGCCTGAAGGGACCGGATCGCGGCCTCTCTGCCGGAACCGGTGCCTCGCACAAATACATCCACATGGCGTAACCCATGCTCCATCCCTCGCCGCACGGCGTGCTCGGCCGCCATCTGTGCCGCGTAGGGGGTACTCTTCCGGGAGCCCTTGAAACCGCTAGTGCCGGCGCTTGCCCAGGCGATGCAGTTGCCATTTGGGTCCGTCAAGGTAACCAAGGTGTTGTTGAAGGTCGATTGAATGTAGGCCCGCCCGACGGGGACGGATTTTCGCTCTCGGCGACGGGTCTGCCGGCGTCGTTCAGCCATAGGAAACTCCGTTATTTCTTAGCAACGGCCCGGCGGCGCCCGGCCACGGTCTTGCGGGCGCCTCGCTTCGTGCGTGCGTTGGTTCTGGTGCGCTGGCCGTGGACCGGCAGACCTCGACGATGTCTGAGACCTCGGTAGCAGCCTATCTCGATGAGCCTACGGATGTTGCCATTGACTTCCCGCCTCAGATCACCCTCGACCATGTAGTCCCTGTCGATGATGTCGCGGACCTTGGCAAGCTCCTCTTCGGTGAGATCCCTCACCTTCGTCGAAGCATCGATGGTCGTCCGCCGGCAGATCGCCAGGGCGTTTCTTGGGCCGATGCCGTAGATGTAGCGGAGCGAGACGTCGACGCGTTTGTTGTTTGGAATATCCACTCCTGCGATACGCGCCATGAGTTACCTCCTAGCCCTGCCGCTGCTTGTGCTTAGGGTTAGAGCAGAGGATCATAACGACCCCCTTACGGCGAGTTACCCTGCACTTCTCGCAGCGCACCTTGACCGATGTCGAAACTTTCATAGCTGTTAGCCGTCCCCCCACCTCCGGTTAACCGGCCCTCACGCGGAGCCGTGAAGCTGATAGCTAACCGCTAAAGGGCTGACAGCTGTGCCTCCTACTTGAATCGATACGTGATGCGTCCTCGTGTGAGATCATACGGGGAGAGTTCGACGAGTACCCGGTCGCCGGGCAAGATACGGATAAAGTTTAGCCGGATTTTGCCCGATACGTGAGCCAGGACCCGGTGACCATTAGCCAACTCTACCCGGAACATGGCATTGGGCAGCGGTTCTGTAACGACCCCTTCGACCTCGATGGACTCCTTTTTTGCCATACACTCCTTAAGCCGCTCGCTGGCAAGGTCACGAGGACGTGCCATGCGAGGGTGTTAGCGGCGCGTCAGGACCTCTGCATCACCGTCGGTGATCGCTATGGTGTGCTCAAAATGGGCCGAGAGGCTACCGTCCGCGGTGAGGACGGTCCAATGGTCGGGTGCGACTCTCGTCTGGTATCCCCCCACATTTACCATGGGCTCGATGGCGAGCGCCATCCCCGGACGGAGGAGCGGGCCCCGGCCTGGCGGGCCGAAATTGGGGACCTGCGGATCTTCGTGCATCGCATGGCCGATACCGTGGCCGACATATTCCCGTACCACTGAATAGCCCGAATCCTCTGCCACCTTCTGCACCGCGGCCGAGATGTCGCTGAGGCGCCCGCCGCCCTTTGCGGCGCGGATTCCTGCCTCCAGCGATTCCCGAGTGATATCAATCAGGCGGGCCGCCTCGCCGGAAATCCTCCCTACCCCCAAGGTCATGGCCGAATCCGACTGGAAACCCTGATAAATGATCCCGCAATCAATCCCGACGATGTCTCCTTCTTTGAGCACGCGCGGGCTGGGGATGCCGTGGACAATCTCCTCGTTGACCGATACACAGATGTGCGCAGGGAAGCCCCGATAGCCGAGGAAGGATGGGGTTACCTTACGGGCCGCCATTTCTCGGGCGGCCAGGCTGTCTAACTCGGCCCCGCTGATCCCAGGCACGACGTGGCGCTCCAATACCCGCATGATGTCGGCCAGGATAACCCCCGCCTGCCGCATGATGGCGATTTCCTGGGGGGACTTGATGATGATCCCCTGGTCCGTCTTCGGCATCAACGAGTGGTGCCTACCGCCAGCGCGTCCAGGATCGCCTTGGTCACATCCTCCACCTGCTGCTCCCCATTTACCTCGACCAGCTTTCCCTGTCCCCGGTAGTAGTTCACCAGGGGCAGCGTCTGCTTGACGTAGACCTCAAGCCGGTTCCTGGCCGTTTCTTCGGTATCGTCGGGCCGCTGGAACAGTTCGCCGCCACAGAGGTCGCAAACCCCCGGTTGCTTCGGAGGAGCGCTGGTCGTGTGATAGGGTTGACCACAGACCTTGCAGAGCCAGCGCCCGCCTAAGCGGCGAAGCAACTCGGCCTCCGAGACCTCGATGGCGATCACGCGATGGATTTGCTCGCCCTTACCACCTAGAGCTGCGTCGAGGGCCTCCGCTTGGTAGACGGTCCGAGGGAACCCGTCCAACAGGCAGCCATCGCGGCAATCAGGTTGATTCAGGCGGTCCAGGACCAGCCGAATGGTCACATCGTCGGGCACCAGTGCGCCCCTATCGTAATAGGACCGTACCAATTGCCCCAGCTCAGTTTCGGCTTTCCGGACTTCACGGATGAGGTCGCCTGATGCAATGTGCACCCATTTGGCTTGCCTCGCCACCTCCGTCGCCTGGGTCCCCTTTCCGGCCCCTGGCGGGCCTAACAAGATAGCGTACATAATCCTCTCAACGAATGAAACCCTCGTAGTTGCGCATGAGCAGTTGGGCCTCTAACTGCCGCATCGTGTCGAGTACCACCCCTACGACGATGAGGAGCCCGGTGCTGCTGAGCTGCAGGGCACGTACATTGGTCACGATCTGTGCCAGGAACGGCATTACAGCGATTAGTCCCAGGAATACTGCGCCGGCCACGGTGATCCGGATCAGGACTGTATTGAAGTACTCGGCCGTGGGCCGGCCGGGACGAATGCCTGGAACAAAGCCTCCGTTCTTCTGGAGGTTTTCCGCTAAATTCTGCTGCTGAAAAATCACCATGGTGTAAAAAAAGGCGAACCCAACAGTCAGCAGGCCGTACAACGACCAATACACCGGAGAGTTGACGTCGAAGATCCTATTTACTGTGGTCGCAAAGCCGCCCACGAAGCCCTCGGTTGCGGTGAAGTAGCTGGCGATGGTCCCCGGGAAGATCATGATGGAGGCGGCGAAGATCAAGGGGATCATGCCCGCCGAATTGACTCGCAATGGGATGTGGCTGGCGCCGCTCTGGCGGTACATACGGCCGCCACGGAACAAGCTCCGGGTGTATTGCACTGGGATCCGCCGCTGGGCCTCTTGAAAGAAGACGATGGCCGCCACTGTCGCCACACCAAGGACGCCGAAGACCACAATGCCCATGAAGTTCCCGCCCGTGGCGCCCAGGAACCCCTGCCCCACGAGCTCAGGCAGAGCAGACACGATGCCACCGAAGATGATGATGGATACCCCGTTGCCGATACCGTTCTCTGTGATGAGTTCACCAATCCAGACGAGGAAGATAGTCCCGGCGGTCATGGAGAAGATCATGGCCAGGGTAGGAAGGAGATCGGGCCCAGTAAAGCCCACACCGCGGATCACTCCCTGGCTTTGGAACAGCGCTAATTGCCCAAAGGCCTGGAGGGCCGCCAGAGGCACCGTCAGCCAGTGAGTGTACTGGTTGATTTTGTGCCGTCCCAACTCTCCTTCTTTCGAAAGGTTCTCTAGTGCAGGGATAACGGGCACCATAAGCTGCATGATGATGGAGGACGTGATATATGGGTAAACCCCCATAGAGGCAACGCTAAGGTTGCGCATTGCGCCGCCGCTGAAGAGGTCCAACATGCCCAGTAATTGATTTGTCTGGAACAGGCGCTCCAGCTGTGCTAGGTCCACACCGGGGATGGGCACGTGCGCCACGAAGCGGAAAATGACCAGCATC
>CAZPYZ010000043.1:0-14095 GCA_964590215.1 uncultured Dehalococcoidia bacterium
CTATGGCGGCTCGTCGTGTCGGTCGGCCTGTCCGAAGCCACCACTATCCGGGCCCCCGGAAGGCGCCGGTTGAGTGCCGCAAGGGTCCCAGCGAGAACCGCCTCGTCACCCTGGTTCGCCCAAGAGTCGCCGCCCCAGAGCAAGATCCGCATCACAGACCCCGGGGATGCTTAAGCTGTGGCACAGCCGCCTTCGGCCGTGCTGCCCCCCTGCTCGTCCGTTGCAGGGCCTGCTCGTAGACCTCGACGTACCGCCGCGCCACGTTGTCCCAGTTCAGTTCGCACTCCACCCGCTCCCTTCCTGCTTGCCCCATCGCCCTGGCTACGACCGGCGATGCCAGGAGTTCGAGAAGCGCGGTGGCAAGGGCTTCAGGGTCGTCAGGCGGCACCAGACGTCCCGTCACCCCGTCCTGGACTACCAGAGGCAACCCACCCAGGGCACTGGCCACCACAGGCTTCCCGGCGGCCATCGCCTCCAGGGCGACCATGGGCAAACCGTCCTGGTTGCCGCTGGCGTCTCTCACAGAGGGGATCGCCACCGCTTCAGCCATGGCAAGGAAGTCCGGCACTTCGGTCCATGGGATTGCTCCGCAGAAAATAACCCGCTCGCTGATGCCAAGCGCCGCCGCTAGTTCTTCCAGCAACCGGCGCTGGACTCCATCCCCACCAACGACCAGGACCGCGTTCTCTACTTGTTTCCATGCTCGCAGCAGGCAAGAGAATCCCTTCTTTTCAACCAACCGTCCGAGAGCCACGACGATCGGGCGCCCGACTGGAATGCCGAGACCCTCGCGCCAGCGCAGGGGATCGCTGTGGACGAACTTCTGGGGATGCGCGCCCCAGGGGATGATCTCCGCCCTAAAACCCGCCATGTCAGGACTGCACGCCGTCACCGCCGACGCGCCATCCCGGCTCCAGCGCGCCAACGGGCCGAGTAGGCGGGAGCTCTGCGCGAGGAAGGCATCGGAGCCGTGGAGGGTAACCACCACCGGCTTCCTGACCAGCCTTCCCGTTAGCACCCCAGGAGGCCCGTTGGGCAAGAGCCAATGCACGTGAAGCAGGTCCCATGTCCCGCTGGTGGTCAACAGCCGGCTCACCGCGGACAGGAAGTACGGTGCGGCGCACAGCCAGGCCGTTAAACGTAGCCGTCGGTCATTGTGAAGCGCCTTTCCGTATCCCATAGGCTGGAGGCTGCCCAGCGGGCTGTAAGGGAATCGGCTAACTCCGACGAGCGAGTCATGTCCTTTGACTGCAAGGGGATCGGTCGGGGCCTGTACGTGGACCGTATGACCCAAGCCTGCGACCGCACGAGCCAGGGCCTCCACAAAGTTCCCGGAACCGTCGCCCGGAAACCGGGGATAGGACGAGGCCAGCATACGGATCCGCACAGGCTAGCCGCGGCGGGGATCGTTCACGGTTCTGGGTTTACAGTTCCGGGTTCCACCCACTCCCGAAACCCGAACGTGTGAAGGCAGTTCGGAACCAAGAACCCTGAACTCGTTCCCCGCGGTCAGCTCTCGGTCGCCGCCCAGGCCGCCGCCTCAACTATTCGATACACGTCTGCAATAGGGATTCCGTGCTGACGAGCCAGAATGGCACATGAGTCGTATTCCGGCGACATCTGACGGACACTCCCGAGCCAGCGTTTCACCTTGACGTGGGCCGGTCCAAGGGCTGTCGTGACCGGAAGCACTTCCCGCTCGGCCTCCCACCGGCGCAGGTGTTGCACTCGCACGCCCAGGGTGGAGGTGTGTTGCAGTAGCAGGCCAGCCAGCACTGCGGCGTCCAGCGGCCGGGCCAGCACGCTCAACAGCGTGCCTGGACGGCCCTTTTTCATCTGAATGGGCGTGCACCAGACATCCAGGGCCCGCTGCTGAAACAGCAGGTCCGAGATATACCCGTAAAATTCCGGGTTCATGTCGTCGATGTTGGTCTCCAGCAGCTGCACCTCCCCCATGGGGACAGCTTCGGACACCTGCTCCTCCCCCATCTCCCCGATCCAGAGCCGGAGGGCGTTGGGCAGCTGGGGATGGTCCCTGGTTCCGATGCCATAGCCGGCCCCCTGAAGGGTCATGTCCGGCTGGTGGAACGCGGCGGCAGCGGTAGTCAGGATCGCGGCCGCAGTGGGCGTCACCAGCTCGCCCGCCTCCACTGGCGCCCGTCGCACAGGCGCGCCCGCCTGGGCGAGAAGTGCGAGGGTGGCTGGCGCCGGGAGGGGGAGCGTGCCGTGGCTGCTCTGGACGGTGCCACCACCGCACGGGAAGGCGGAACAGTAGGTTTGGCCAACCCCAAGGAGTTCCAACCCCGCAAAAGCGCCAACGATGTCCACGATGGCGTCCACCGCGCCGACCTCGTGGAAGTGGACCGATTCCTCCGGTATGCCATGGATCCGAGCTTCGGCTTCGGCGAGGCGTCTGAAAGCACGACGCGCGTGCTCTATCACCGCCTGGGACAGGGAAGAGCCGTCGAGGATAGCCTCAATATCCCTAAGGGACCGTCTCGTTGGGCGGCCCCCCGAAGACGTCTCAACCACCACCCGCATGCCGGAGATGGGGCCGCGCCGCTCCCGTCCCGCGTGCAACCGGTAGCCTGACAACTGCAGCGGTCGCAGCGCCGCCTCCAGGTCCGAAACGTCGATCCCCGCGTCGACCAGGCTGCCCAGGATCATATCGCCGCTGGCGCCGGCGAAGCAGTCGAAGTAAGCGACTTTCACCGTGCGGGTCCCCCCATGGCCCGTCCTCTGGTCATAGCCATCCCAGCGATCGCTCTCACATCCCCAGGAATGGTAAGACGCGGACTACGACGGCTGGGGACGCGGCCGGAAAGCCCCGATTGGGTAGAGGCAGGAAAAGCCGCGGTGCCTCCGAGGGCGGGCGGGCGGGCCCAGGACCTCGGAAAGAGGAGCTTTCCGGCTGCACTGCTAGGGTTTGTTGGATCGGTCCACTTGTCTCGCAATGTGGGGTAGGGCCTCATTGAGGCTGCCGGGCCGGTACCCGGCGAGGTCCACCGTCACGTACAAGTACCCGATCCCCCGCAGCTTTCGGACCACCTGGTCACGCACACTAGCGCCCATGAGGCGCTCCACCTGCTCCTGCGCCACTTCGATGCGGGCGAGCTTATCGTGGTGCCTCACCCGCACCTGGCTGAAGCCCAGGTCTTGCAGGAACGCCTCGGCCTCGTCGATCTGTCGCAACGCCGTTACCTCCACGGGGGTGCCATAGGGAAATCGGGAAGAGAGGCAGGCCATCGCGGGCTTGTCCCAGGTCGGCAAGCCTCGCTCCCTGGAATAGGCGCGAATTTCGGCCTTGGTGAGCCCGACTTCGAACAGGGGGCTGCGAGTGCCGTATTTCTGGCCGGCTTTGTGTCCCGGCCGGAAGTCCTTCAAATCGTCGGTATTGAACCCGTCGGCCACGAAGGCGTAGCCCTCTCGCACCGCCAGCTCCGTCAGCCGGCCCATGACCTCATCTTTACAGAAGTAACAGCGGCTGGTGTTGTTGGCGAGATATTCGGGATTCTCGACTTCGTGGGTTTCCAGCAGGCGATGGTTCAGTCCCAGACGTCGGGCGAGCGCGATCGCATCCGCTTTCTCCCGCTGGGCGAGGCTCGGCGACACCGCCGTTACCGCGAGGGCCCGCGTTCCCAATGTCTCATGAGCTACCGCGGCCAGGAACGTGCTGTCCACACCCCCAGAGAAGGCGAGGACGGCGGAGCCCATCCGCCGGAGCACCAACCGTAGTTGCTCTTGCTTATCCATGGCCTGCCTAACCATACCCTCTTTCTAAGTCCCGTTCAACGGCGTTGGAATGGATGTGGCTTGCACCGGACCACGCCCGTTGCTACGATCCTTCCGTGGGCGGTTAGCTCAGTTGGTTAGAGCGCAGCGTTGACATCGCTGAGGTCACTGGTTCGAGCCCAGTATCGCCCACCACATACAGGCTGCGATCAGGACGAGTAACGTCCCGACGGGCGCCAGAGACGGGGACCCAGGGCTGGAAGTCCCCTCGCAACGTCGGCCGTGAACACCCCCTGGGAGCCGAACGCCGAACCCTAGTAGGCGCCTCCGGAGGCCCTCCGTTATCGGCCAATGAGTGTCCTCGCCTCCGTCCCCCTCTGGAGAGGGTGAGGGCAACGTGGGTGGAACCACGGGAGAACCCTCTCGTCCCAGAGACGAGGGGGATTTTTATGCCCACTCCCTAATTGGGGGGGGTTATGGGAGAGTCCGCAATGGGAGAAGAACTACTGGAGGAAGAGCACCCTCACGACCACCTGGACATGATGCGCCACTCCACGGCCCACATCATGGCTGAGTCAGTCATTGCCTTGTTCCCCGAAACAAAGGTGGGCATCGGTCCTACCATCGAGCACGGGTTCTACTACGACTTCGACCTCCCGCGACCGCTGACCCCGGAGGATTTGGGCCAGATCGAGGGGAAGATGCGGCAGATTGTGGCCCTGGACCAGCCCTTCGTGACGAACGAGGTCTCGAAAGAAGAGGCGCGGCGTGTCTTCAAGGACCAGCCCTACAAGCTGGAGATCATCGAGGCGATCCCCGGGGACGAGGTGCGCCTCTACACTCAGGGCGCCTTCACGGACCTTTGCCGCGGCCCCCACCTGACGTCTACAGGCCAGGTGCGTGCCTTCAAGCTGCTCACCACCGCCGGCGCGTACTGGCGAGGCGACGAAAACCGTCCCATGCTGCAGCGGATTTACGGCGCCTGTTTCGAGACCGCACAGGAACTGGACGCCTATCTGGCCCAAGTGGAGGAGGCCCAGCGGCGCGACCACCGGCGCCTCGGCCGCGAGCTGGAGCTGTTTTTCGTCGACCCCATCGCTGCGGGCAGCCCCTTCTTCCTGCCCAAGGGAGCCACCGTTTACAACCTCATGGTCGAGTTCTTGCGAGGACTCTACCACCACTACGGCTACCAGGAGGTCGTCACGCCCGAAATCTTCTCGACGGACCTCTGGAAGCGTTCCGGGCACTACGAGAACTACCGGGAGAACATGTACTTCATCGAGGTAGAGGAACGTGAGTTCGGCGTCAAGCCTATGAACTGCCCGGGTCACTGCGTCATGTACGGGGCCAAGCGTCATTCGTACCGGGAGTTGCCGCTCCGTTACGCCGATTTCGGGCGCCTACACCGCTTCGAACGCTCCGGCGTCCTCCACGGCCTCACCCGGGTCCGCTCCTTCTCCCAGGACGATGCCCACATTTACTGCCGTCCCGACCAGATCCAGGGGGAGATCACCGCCCTTGTCCGGATGATGCGGGAGGTGTATGACGCCTTTCATCTCAGCTACCCGCGCTTCACCCTCTCATTGCGGGGCGACAAGCGGGTGGGAGACGACGGGCTCTGGGACCGGGCGGAGGAGGCGCTGCGCCAGGCCTTGCGGGCCTCGGGCCTGGAGTTCGAGGAGGTGCCAGGGGAAGCGGCGTTCTACGGCCCGAAGATAGACTTGTTCGTGAAGGACGCACTGGGCCGGGAGTGGCAGATTAGCACGTTCCAACTGGACTTCAACCTGCCCGAGCGGTTCGGATTGGAGTACGCGGCGGAGGATGGGTCGTACCAGCGGCCGGTGATGATCCACCGGGCCATCCTGGGCTCTATCGAGCGCTTCTTTGGCGTGCTCCTGGAACACAACGCAGGGGTGTTCCCTGTCTGGCTCGCCCCAGTGCAGGCGGTAGTGATCCCCATCGCCGACCGCCACAACGCCTACGCACAAGAGGTGGCCACGCGTCTCGGGGAGGCGGGCCTGCGCGCCGCCGTCGACGAGCGGTCCGAGCGCATGAACTACAAGATCCGCGAGGCCCAGACCCACAAGGTGCCGTACATGCTGGTCATAGGCGACCGGGAGGCCGCCGCAGGCACGGTCTCCGTACGCCTGCGTTCTGGCGAGGAGCGGCGCGGGGAGCCGTTGGCGGAATTCATCGCCGCGGCCCGTGCGGAAGTGGCGGCCAGAACGTAGGAGGCTCGCCCCTCCAACCTCGTCCCTCCATCTGTAGGCGTTCACCGCTGGTCGGCCGCCTAGGAGTGCGGCCAACCAGCCCCACTCAGCGGGGGGAAGATGGGTAAAACGTTTCTGGCGTGAAGCCGGGGTCTGGGGCAAAGCCCCAGTGTTACCAGCTTTCCGGCCGGGCTTCTAGATTCTAGATCGCGACGTAGCCCCCATCAACGGGCAGAGCGACGCCTGTGACGAAAGAGGCGGCGTCGGAGCAGAGCCACACCACCGTCGCGGCCACCTCCTCGGCCGTCCCGAAGCGGCCCAGGGGATGACGGGCGGCGATCTCCCGTGCCCGCTCGGGGTCACTCCAGATCCGCTCGGTCATGGGCGTCCGGACGTACCCAGGGCACACCGCGTTGACCCGGATGCTCTGCGCGGCGTAGAAGAGCGCGGCGCTCTTGGTCAGGCCAACGACGCCATGCTTGCTCGCGTTGTAAGCGAAGTTCGCCCCACCCACCAGTCCCATGATGGAGGCCGCGTTGACGATGGCGCCACCTCCCTGACGCAGCATCTGCGGTAGCTCGTACTTCATGCAGAGCCACACGCCTTTCAGGTTGATGTCTATCAGGCGGTCCCATGCCTCCTCAGGATAATCGTGGATTGGCGTACCGTCCGGGACCAGCGCCGCGCTACTTATCCCGGCGTTGTTGAAGGCGTAGTCGAGCCGTCCACAGATCTCTACCGTCCGGGCAACCAGGGCGGCGACCTCGCCGGCCTGGGTCACATCCGCAGCCACGAACGTGGCCTGGCCGCCAACCTGTTTGACGTGATCAACTGTCGCCTCGCCGCCACCTGCATTCACATCGGATACCACCACTTTGGCCCCGGCCCGGGCGAAGGCTAACGCGGTGGCCCGGCCGATCCCGGAGCCGCCGCCAGTCACCAGGGCGACTTTACCCCCCAAGCTCTCTGTCATGAACAGGTCTCCTTGACGTAGGTATGCCCCCGGCCTCGATGGCCCCGGCTAGACGGCTTCGGCTACGATCAGGCTGTCAGCAACGGCCAGGGGCATGCGGTCCAGGAATCCCCAACCCGTCTCACCGAGCCAGCCTCAGACTCCATCGAATCCTCCTGACACTCCACTCCTATACCGAGGCGCCGCCTTGGGTCGGCCCCCGCATCGAGCGACAAGCCTGGGCCCCACCGGGCCACCCCGGCCGGGCAGGGTTTCCGTGGGTGCGCCCGCCGGGCCGGGCGGAAGCCACAGCACTATTGAGGGTTCGGCGCTCTCTCTTACGGCGGACCTATCCCTGTCCGAACGCGGTTTTCAGCAACTGAGCCGCCGCTTCCGTCGCCGGCGCTTCATATTCGATGGTCAGGTCCTCCCGGCGTTTCGAAGTAGAAGTTGCGGATGCCCGTTGCGACTCCCGTCTCCTGCGTCAACGGGGGCTGCCGTATCACGGCGCCCTTTGCTTTCAACCTCTCGTAGATGGCGTCTACTTCTGGCAGGTCCACCGAAATGTCCAGGGTTTCCCCCTTAAGGTTGGCGTATGGAGGGTGCGCCGGGTCCCTCGGGAGCACGATAACGGTGAAGTTGTCGGCTAGCGTCCACGAAGAGTTGGACTTCTCCGTTCCCCTCGTGAATGGCTCCCGGGAAGTGCACCAGCATTGCCCACTTGAGGCCGTTGAGGTTCACCCCGTCGAAGTGACCCTCCTGGATGTTCATGGCCACCATCCCCTCGCAGTAGTCCGCGGGGGTCGGGCGGCCGATGGTGTCACACGGGCACGACGCCAAGCAGTTGCAGTTCTTGAGCCATGGTCCTTTCAGACGCCATTCCGGTATTGGTGCACCTCCTTGCCTTGTTGCTGCTACGTTCACGCTAACGGCTTGAGGTTCTGGTTCAGCCGGAAGGTGCTTGAGCGCTCGCTTCAGCGACGGCTGCATCTTCATCTCCCGGAACTCGGCGATCCGTCGCTGAACTCGTTCGCTGGCCCTGAACCAGGGCTCCCTCCCTGGAAGGCTCACGCGGCGCCAAGCCTAGGCCGTTTCCGTCGAGGTGTCAAAAGGGTGCTATCCCCTTCGCTTTTGATCGTGCGAACAGGGGCACTATTGCATCATCGCTCTTGCCCGCCCACTGCTCTATACTCCTCTCAACACTGGGTCCCAGCGAGAAGGCCGAGCAGTGCTGAAGATGAATGGGAACCGGTCAGCGCCCAAGGGACTGGTGGCGCTAGAGTGGTAGCGGAGGTGAGGCTATGGAACTCTCATTAAGACGGAGAACTACCAGTGGAGGCAGGACCTCCATCAGGATGAGGTGATGCTCAAGTCGCTTATCGAGCGATTGGCGCACCTGGTCGAGTCGCCCGTCAACTCATGATCCGATAGAGGCACGGGGAGCCGCACGGCTCCCTTGAAGGGAGGGGGAAGTCATGATTTCCACAAAATTGATCGGAATGATCGAAGCTCACGCGGATGAAATCGCTCGTGGCCTGGTTGAGGAGCTCCAACGCGATCTCCGCACCAAGGCGTACCTGAGTTTTCCTCTCAGCGAGCTTCAGGCGAGGGCGGCCAATGTGTACCGCAACCTCGGCAGATGGTTGACGGTCGAATCCGAAAGCGAACTCGAGGCGATGTATACGGAGCTGGGTCGCCAGCGGTTCCACGAGGACATCCCGGCCAGCCAGGTTGTGTACGCCCTTACCCGTACAAAGAATCACCTCCTGGCCTACGTTAAGAACGTCGCTCTGTCCGATTCAGCTCTCGAGCTTTATGGCGAACTCGATCTCGTCTACGGGGTAACCCGGTTCTACGACAAGGCGATCTACTACGCCGTCCTTGGTCACGACAACGCACGCGCTCTGGGAGAGCGAGGTACTCCCAGGGAGTCGGCCACGGCCCGGCGAGGGTAAGGCGCGTCGGGTTCCCTGGGAGATGGGATCCCGCGGCCATCCTTTGATGGCCGTGGTTTCTGCCGGGCAAAGGGTTGGGCCGACGCCAACGAGGTTGACCGGCTTCTCGTCCAAGCGGGAGCCTTCCAGGATCCTATTTGGGGGTAGGCCACCATGAACTTCGGCATCATCACCGAATGCTACGTGCGGGAAGGCAAAGATCACACCCTGGCCTTCGACGACACCTTTGAGCAGGTCGCCGCGGCAGAGCAACTGGGCCTGGACTCAGTGTGGGTCGTGGAGCAGCACTTCAGGCCCTGGGCGTCCATCCTCCCTTCGCCCATGGTGATGGCCGCCGCCATCGCTGCCCGTACTGCGCGCCTGCGGGTCGGTCTTGCCGTCCAGGTGCTCCCGCTGAACAACCCGTTGCGCATCGCCGAAGAGGCCGCGATGGTGGACCACATCAGCCACGGGCGGTTCGATTTCGGAGTGGGCCGCAGCGGCATCCCCAAGTTCTACGATGGCTACAACATCCCCTATTCGGAGAGCCGGGAGCGCTTCAGTGAGGCTCTGGAAGTCATTCTGAGGGCGTTCACTCTGGAGACCTTTTCGTTCACGGGCCGATTCTTTAACTTCCGTGACGTCACTTTGGCGCCCAAACCCTTACAGAAGCCCCACCCGCCCGTCCACATAGCCGTGAGCCACCCTGAAAACCTGCCAGAGCTGGGTCGAAGGGGCTTCCCCGCTCTCCTCTGGTATAACAGTGGCGCCTTCCACGAAAAGGAGATACTGGGGTACCGGCAATCCTGGCGGGAGGCCGGTCATCCCGGCCAGGGCCAGATCTCGGTACGGGTCGCAGCCTACGTTGGGGAGACGCCGGCGAAGGCCCGCAACGAACCCAGGGACAGCGCCCTCCATGACCTACGGCGCTCCGCGCGAGAGTATCGCCAAATGAACCAAGAGGACCGGGCGGCGAACGCAGAGCGGCTGTTGGGCAACTACGACGAGGTGCTGCGGACCCGGGCCATGTTCGGCTCACCCGAGGAGGTAGTGGAACGCCTCATTGAGTTCCAGGAGCGCATGACCGCAGACGGCGTGCTCCTGGACCTCAACTACGGTGGCCAGATCCCCCAGGAGCTCGTCCTGAACTCCATGCGGCTCCTCGCTGACCGGGTGGTTCCAGCATTCCGATAGATCATCACTGGTGGGCGCGGTAACAGAAAATTCCGCTCGCAGTTCAAGCAGCCCTAGGGCGTAGTGCGTAGTGAGTAGGAATTAAGCGAAGCGTGAGCCCACTCACCAGGCACTACTCACTACCCCGCCATTTTTGTCGCAATTGCCCGGCTGAGCAGTGCTTGTTATGCTGCCCTCATGAATGGGCTGTCCCTGCGCCTGCTGCTCCTTCCCGTCGCGCTAACCAGTCTTTCGCTGTCCCCAGCGCTCCTCACCATCGGCTGCGGCCCCGGCGCACGGCCCGCTCCACCACCCCCTTCAGGCAGCTTTGGAGAAGGGCTGGTAGCGTTCCGAACACCCCCAACCCTGGGGGACATAGACCCCAAGAAGCTCTTCGACGAGGGCCAGTCCCTGCAGGACGCAGGCGAGTACGACCAGGCACGAGACCGGTACTCCGCCATCCTCCTTTTAGCGCCCGCTGCACCCGAGGCCGCCGGGGCTCGATTCAACCTCGGCGTCATCGCCTACCAGACCGCGGATTATTCTGCAGCTGCCGAGGCGTTCACCCTGTTCAGACAGCGCCACCCCGATCACCCCAAGGCTGCCCTCGCGCTGTTCTGGCTTGCCGAAACCCAGCGGGAGCGCGGCGAGGACCGGGCAGCTCTCGCCTTTTACGACGAGTTCCTGGGTTCCTACCCGCAGGTCGAAGACCAAGTCCGCCTCAGACGGGCAAAGGTGCATCTGCGGGCCAAGGACCCGGCCACCGCTGCCGCTGAGCTAAGGGCTGCGTTAGCCACCGCGGGCGCAAGGGGCGAGCTGCGGCGGCAGTACGCCGATTTGCTTCTGAGCCATGGACAGCCTCAGAGTGCGCTGCAGCTATATCGGGAGCTCTATAGCGCTACCTCCGGGGCCTGGGCTCGGGCTGAGCTGCTTTACCTCATCGCCCAGGCACAGAGAGCGGTGGGGGACGAGGCCTATATGAGCACGCTAGCGGAGGTTGTTCGAAGCCATCCAGCATCCTACTACGCCAAGCTGGCGCTGGAGGCTGTGGTTCAGCACTCGGGCTTGGCGATCACTCCTTACCAGGAGGGCCGGGTCCTCTACTATCAGCGGGAGGATGCCTCCGCCCTGGAGGCGTTCAAGCGTCAAGAACGCACCCTGCCAGGGTCGGGTGAGACCCCCTGGGCCCGCTATCGGTCGGCCTTGGTGTACCAGCGACTGGGACGAAACGAGGAGGCGCTCGTCGAGCTGAACGGCCTCATCAGGGACTACCCGACGGGAGAGGTATTCCGCGATGCCCTGTGGGAAAAGGCGTCGCTGCTGGAGTATCTCGGGCGGCACGAAGGAGCTGCTGCCACCTACCGGGAGTTCGCCGCGCGCTTCACTGGGTCGCGCGAGGCCCGGGAGGCATCCTTCAGGGATGGGCTGAGCCATTACCGGATGGGTGACCTGCACGCCGCCGCCGGGACATGGGGAACCCTTCTGTCCCTGGCCGGGGCTCAGGACAAACTCTGGACAGAGGCCGAGCACGGACCCGGGGCGCAGGCACGCGATTTCGAAGGCAAGATTGCCCTGTGGCTCGGGAAGGCACGGCAGGGGAGTGGGGACCGATCCGGCGCCCAGCAGGCCTACCGGCTGGCCCAGCAGGCGCGGCCCGGCCGCTACTATGCCCAGCGCGCCGAGACATTGCAGAAGACCAGCTCCGAGTGTGGCGCCGGTGCCTTAACTTGCACGTTCAACTACCGTCCGCTCAGCGCCGGAATATCCATGGAGGAGGACGCTGAGGTCCGGGAATGGATCCTCGGCTGGTCCACCCCCAACGGCGACATCCAGCCCCTTGCGAGCCCTCTGGTCCGGCGTGGCGCGCTGTTTAGCGATATGGGTCTTCATAATGAGGCGACGGAGGAGTTCCGAACGGCGGTTAAGGCGGCCGGTTCGGACCCCATGGCCCTCTATCAGGTCGCCCGTTTTCTGCACAACCGCCGTCAGCATGGCGCCGCGATCGCCGCGGCCCTGCTCCTCTGGAACGACGCGCCGGAACACTCCTTGGAGCAACTACCCCGAGGTCTGCTCAAGGTGCTCTACCCCGTCCCGTACGGCGCGCAGGTGGTGCAGTCGGCTAGAGAGTGGAGCATAGACCCCTTGCTGCTCTACTCGGTGATGCGCCAGGAGAGCCTCTTCAACCCGATGGCGACCTCTGGGGCCAGCGCGAAGGGCCTTACCCAGGTCATACCATCCACGGGCCGGGAGATCGCGAGGGCATTGGGGCTGAGCGCCTTCACCAGCGAGGACCTCTACCGTCCCTCGCTGTCTATCCGCTTCGGCGCCTACTACCTCTCGAAGCAACTGGAACACCTCGGACATCCCGTCTTCGCAATGGCTGCCTATAACGCCGGTACCGGCAGCGCCCTTCGATGGATGGGACATACCCAGAAGGTGGACCCGGACCTGTTCGTCGAGAACATCGATTACGAGGAAACCTCCCTGTATGTGCGGGTCGTGATGGAGAACTACGCCTACTACACCAAGCTTTACGGGGAGAGGTAAAACGTAATGCGTAATGCGTAATGCCCGATGACCTCGCCGTTCACGCATCAGGCGTTACGCATCACGCATCACGTCCCCGTGGCTGAGGGATACACCGACAACACTTCTGCGCTACCATGAGGGCGTGCCCGACCCTATCCTGCGCGTAGAAGGTCTCACCACTCACTTCTTTACCCGCGAGGGCGTCCTGAAGGCCGTCAACGGCGTCAGCCTGACCCTGGAACGCGGCGAGATCCTGGGGCTCGTCGGCGAAAGTGGCTCGGGCAAGAGCGTGACCGCCCTTTCCATCCTCCAATTGGTCCCTCACCCGGGGAAGATTATCTCCGGCTCCGTTTACCTTGAGGACCGGAACCTCACCCAGCTGCGTGGGGACGCCTTGCGTCGGGTCAGGGGGCGCGAGATCTCGATGATTTTTCAGGACCCGGTGACCGGCCTCAACCCAGTGCTGCCCATAGGAACCCAGGTGGGCGAGCTCATGGCGGCCCACACCCGCCTGTCCAAGCGGGAGATCAACAACATGGTGCGCCGGATCCTGTACCAGGTCGGGTTGCCAGAGCCGGACCGGGTCATGGAGCAGTATCCCTTCCAGCTCAGCGGCGGGATGTGTCAGCGGGTGATGATCGGGATCGCCACCGCGTTGGACCCCAAGGTCCTGATCGCCGATGAGCCAACGTCGGCGCTGGACGTCACCATTCAAGCCCAGATCCTGGAGCAGATCCGGCAGCTGCGGGCCTGCCAGGGCACCTCCGTTATCCTGATTACGCATGACCTTGGCGTCATCGCGGAGGTTGCGGACCACGTAGCGGTGATGTATGCGGGATCCGTAGTAGAACAAGGGACGGTGGGACAAATATTCAAAGCGCCCGCACACCCCTATACCCGGGCTCTGCTGGACGCGCTGCCGCGGCTGGACCAGGCGGGGAGGGTCTTGCAGGCGATCCCTGGCGCTCCGCCTAACCCCCTTGAATTGGGGGATGAGTGTCCCTTTATTCCTCGCTGCAACAAGGCGCTCACGCTGTGTAGGACCTCATCTCGACCAGGGCTCGCGGTCGTGGAAGGCGAGCACAGCGTGGCCTGCTATAACCCAGTGCGCTACGACTGGGACTAGGAGCACGGCCAGAAAGCCGCACTCAGTCGAGGGAGGCGGGGCAAACGACCGCTGCGTGAACCTGGGGTCTGGGGCGCAGCCCCAGTGTCACCGGCTTTCCGGCCGTGCTCCGAGCCACTTGCCGAAGCCATATCGACAAAACGTTGTCGCTGTCGCCGCAAGCGCCTTAGTCGGGGACGGGCTGGTGCAGGGGAAGGGGAACCCGTCAGCGCGGAATCCATTTCCCAACACGTCTGAGTTGTGTTCCATGTGCCCGAAGGGCCCCGGGCCGGGACTGCGCCCGGAACGGGCGTAGCTGTGCTTGTCCGGGCAAAGTCTACACAATTCTGTCAAGGTCTCGCAGACAAGCACAGATGGGGGCCCGAGCGGCTGGGACCGTGGGGATGGGTGGTGCCTTCCCAGGCCGCTGACTCGTCGGTTTGAGGCGAAGCTTCGCTAG
>CAZPYZ010000044.1:0-14069 GCA_964590215.1 uncultured Dehalococcoidia bacterium
GCGGGCCACAGGGACCCGCTCTACGGGTTTGGGCGATTCTTTCACAGGCTCTCAGCATGACAAGGTTGGCGCTCATCACCACCTCGCGACAAAGGGCCGGTAGGTCCCACCCTCGCCCCGCACGAAGGTCGCGAGGTGGCGGGCCTGGGAGGCCAGGATGGTCCGGAGCTTGTGCTTCTTGCCTTCGTAGGGCTCCTCGCCGTCCATGCGCTCCAGGACCTTCTCGGCCAGCAGGCGGCGGGTGCCTTCCGCCAGGCGGTCGCCGTCCATGTCGAGGCTGGTGCCGCGGTTGATGACACCGAAGACGGCCCGGTCGACCACGGCCTGGCGGAACTCCTCGATGAGGTCGAGGACGAGGGAGGGCTTGCCGGAGCGGTCGGTGTGGACAAAGCCGGCGTAGGGGTCGAGCCCGGCGAGGATAACGGAGCGCTCAACCTGGCTGTAGAGGATGCCGTAACCGTAGTTCAGCGCCGAGTTGACGAGGTCGGTGGCGCCGCGGGTCTCGCGTCCGGCCCATCCCGTCTCCGGCACGATGAGGTGACGGGCCGCTTCCCAGTAGAGCTTGGCGGCATGGGCCTCCATCGTCATGAGGTCCTGCCGCACGGCGTCGATGTCGTGCCCCGTCAGCTCCTCCACCCGGCGCTGGTGGTCCTGGATGCGGAAGGCGGCCTCCCGCACGTCCTCGTAGAGGTCGGGCGCGCTGTGGTGGCGGTTCTTGGCCATGTAGCGGAGGAGGTTGGCCTGGTTGGCCAGCTTGCCGCCCGCGAAGGCTTTTCCGAGCGCGAGGCCGCGACCGTCGAGATAAGCCAGTAACTGCTCTCTACGGGTTCGGACGGTACCGGTGAGGACCGGCGAGATCAGGCGCGCGTAGGGGACGCCGGTGCGGGAGAGGAACGAGATGTCGATGCCGCGCTCGGCGCACTCGCGGATGAGGTCGCTGGAGAGGGAGACGCCGCCCGAGAGCACCAGCAGGTGATCGAGGCCGTACAGGGGGCGTTCGACCACGACCTGGCCCTTCAAGGTGACCCGGACACGCTCCGAGTGCTTGCCGATGAAGGCGCCGTACTGTTCGATGATCAGCTCCGCCATGCCCTCACCCTAACCCTCTCCCAGAGGGAGAGGGAACTGGCCGCTGTCCCAACGCACCCGGTACATGCCGTTCCCTTTGGTGGCGTCCTTGCCAACGTGGCAGACGGCGCCGAGGAGGACCCATGGGAGGAAGGGCGCCAGATCGCCACGGAAGGCCAGCGAGCCGACGAGCCCGCCGATCGGGGTTGACCGGCCCTGCCGGCTGCTGTAGCTGGACAGGTCCAGCCAGCGGGTCCGGTCGTCCTGCACCTCCACCCCTTCGGCGAGATCGAGCAGGCCGGCATAATCGAACACTGGCGAGGCGCCGGTCGCAGTGCGAGCGATATCGCTGGCCCTTCGGAGGAGCCTGCGCATGAGAACCGGGAAGGTAATGGTCTTGACAAGACGGCCCTCGTTGATAAGGCGGGTCGGGGTGAGCAGGTCGAGACTCACCGACGAAATGGGGCGCTTCTGCGCGAGCTCCCAAAGCCCTGCTGTGGGGGAGGCGGGGGCCTGTGTCACGACGCTGTCGCCTTCCTCATAGATAGGCGTCGCTTTACCGGTGACCGGATCGAAGGCGCTGATAGTCTCAACCTTGAAGCGACCGGCAGCGATGGAGCGGTTTCCGATGCCGGACTCGCCCATTCGCTGCACGCCGAGCACGATGTACGGGAGCAGGGCCGCGGCATCGCCAAAGAGGGTCAGACCGAAAGAGAATGGGCTGCCGGGAGGGAAATGTTCCTCGGGTCCCAGCGGAGGCTCGATGGTACAGGGGCGGGCCACTTCTATTCCGCGCGGGCTCTCGTCATCGGCTGTGGCTAACAAGCTGCAGACGGGGCACGCCTGGCGGATCCGGCAGTCCAGGCAGGGACCAGCCCGCGGGGCCAGGCAAAAGTCGCCTCGAAGGGCGCCGAAGAGGGCGCCCCGGAACGTCGCGCCCTTGTGGCGCGGCAGCGCCATGGGCGTCAGTGCCCGGCAGCGGAAGCTCAGGCACTGGTACGAGAAAAGGTCCATTTGCCGATGAGGCTAGCACTTACGTTCTCCCATGTCCAGCGACCGAACTTTAAATTTCACCGCCCGCGGCCGCGCGCGACTGGTTCTTGCATGCCGCTAACTGATCCTTTATCATGGGCCACGGATTTAGCACTCTCGGCTTAAGACTGCTAACAACAAGGGAGGAGGTAGACCAATGGCCAAGCAGATGCTCTACGACGAAGAGGCACGTAAGGCCCTCCGGCGCGGCATCGATACCCTGGCCGATGCGGTGAAGATCACCCTCGGCCCAAAGGGACGCAACGTGGTGCTGGACAAGAAGTTCGGCGCCCCCACCATCACCAACGATGGTGTGACCATCGCCAAGGAGCTGGAGCTGGGGGACCCCTTTGAGAATATGGGGGCCCAACTGGCCAAAGAGGTGGCCAGCAAGACCAACGACATCGCCGGTGATGGCACCACCACCGCCACCGTGCTGGCTCAGATGCTGGTCCAAGAGGGAATGCGGAACGTGGCCGCCGGCGCCAATCCCATGGGGATCAAGCGCGGCATCGAGAAAGGGGTCGACGCTGTGGTCGCCCGCATCAAGGATCTCTCGACTCCAGTCTCGGGCAAGGAGCAGGTCGCCCAGGTCGCTTCTATCTCTGCCGCCGACCCCGAGATCGGGGGTCTCATCGCGGAGGTCATGGACAAGGTTGGCAAGGACGGCGTCATCACCGTGGAGGAGTCCAAGGGGCTGAAGTACGAGACGGAGTACGTCGAAGGAATGAACTTCGACCGGGGCTATATCAGCCCGTACTTCGTGACCAACCCCGACCGAATGGAGACCGTCATCGAAGACCCCTACATCCTCGTATACGACAAGAAGATTTCGGCGGTTTCTGATCTCCTTCCCGCCCTGGAGAAGATTATTCAAACTACGAAGAACATCGTCATCGTTGCTGAGGAGGTGGAAGGGGAGGCGCTGGCGACGTTGGTGGTGAACAAGCTGCGGGGGACCATCAACTGTCTTGCGGTGAAGGCGCCGGGGTATGGCGACCGCCGCAAGGCGATGCTGGAGGACATCGCCATCCTGACGGGCGGCCAGGTCATCAGCGAGGAAACAGGCCGGAAGCTGGACAGTGTCGGCGTAGAGGACCTTGGCCGGGCCCGCAAGGTGGTGGCCGACAAGGACGAGACCACTATCATCGAGGGTCATGGGTCCGACGAAGCGATCCAGGCCCGAATCAAGGCGATCAAGGCCCAGGTTGAGGAGACCACCTCCGAGTTCGACAAGGAGAAACTGCAGGAGCGGCTGGCGAAGCTTGCCGGTGGAGTCGCGGTCATTCGGGTCGGAGCGGCGACAGAGGTGGAGCTGAAGGAGAAGAAGCACCGGGTGGAGGACGCCCTCTCCGCGACGCGAGCCGCGGTGGAAGAGGGCATCGTGCCGGGCGGCGGCGTGACCTATCTGAACGCCCTGCAGGCGCTCGACAGCCTGAAGCTGGAGGACGACGAGGGCACGGCGGTCAACATCCTGCGCCGGGCCCTGGAAGAGCCGATGCGCAGGATTGCGGTGAACGCAGGCCGGGAGGGCTCCGTCGTCGTCGAAGAGGTTCGCCGGCGAGCCAAGGACAGCAGCAACGATAATCTCGGCTATGACGCCCTGAACGACGAATATGGCGACCTCATTCAAAAGGGTGTCATTGACCCTGCCAAGGTCACTCGAGCGGCTTTGGAGAACGCTGCCAGCGTTGCTGCGATGGTGCTGACCACGGACTCCCTGGTCACGGACGTGCCTGAGAAGCAACCTGACATGCCCATGGGACACGACCACGACCATCACCACTAGCCGGAGTCCGGAGTCCTGGGTCCCGAGTTCACGCCAGCCGCGATTTGAACCCAAGACCACCTCCCCCTGGGAGCACCACTGGCCGGGTCGCCGCAGGTGACCCGGCCAGTCTTTGGAGACAAGACCCATCGTTGCCGTGGTAGATTGCTGGCATGCCCCAGGCGCTGGGAAGAGCTGCGCTCCGGCTGGCGGCCGCTACCGGTAAGGCGGTCCTCGTCCTGGTCCTCAGTCTCGCCATCGCGCTGATCGCGGTCTGCCAGCCCTGGCCGTCGATGGCGGGCGGCGAGGCGTTCTTGACGCGGGTGTCGCAACACGACCTGGCGTTGGAGCGGGAGGTGGACCGACGTGTGCGCGGCCTTGGCCCTGACCCTAGCCCGCTCCCAGAGGGAGAAGGGATAACGGGACTGTGGCAGCTGCGAGCAGTCCGGGCACAAGAGGCCTGGGCCGTTATCGAGCTGCGTTACCAGGGCCAAGCGCAACCTCGGACTCGAGTGGGCATCTACGACGGTTTCATGTCCACCAACCACCCGGACCTCGTGCCTAACATCCTGCCGGAGACGCCGAAAGAGGACTGGCGCAGTGTCGATCCGAAGGCCTTCTTCTCCCTCAGCCATGGGACCGGTGTCATGGGGATCATCGGCGCAGTCGGTGGAGATGGGATGCCCGGCGCCGCGCCTCGCGCGGCGCTCCTGCCGTACACGACGCTTTCATCCGAGCACGACGGGAGTATGAAGGGCGCGCTCCGGTTCTTCGCGGAGCAGCGCGCCCGGGTAGCCAACTTCGCGATCGCCGTTCCCTGGCCTCTGGCCGAGCAGCGGGTGGTGGATCAGGCTTATGAGGCGGGGGTTCTCCTGGTCACGGGCCTTTATAACGCAGACACTGACGCTCCCGCGTACCCCGCGGCCCACACCCGCACCCTCACCGTCTCCAGCGTTGGACCGGACGACCGCTTGTCCGGATTCGGCTGGGGACCACTGGTGGACGTGGTCGCGCCGGGCTCGGGCATGCTCACCACAGGTGTGGTGCTTCGGGCGGGCCCATTGATTTTCGGCGCACGCTACCTGCCTCTTTGCTGCAACTCCGTCGCCTGCGCGATCGTCACCGGCATCGCCGCGCTGGTGCTGGAGCACGACCCGACGCTGACCAGCGCGCAGGTCGAAAAGCGGATCAAGCTGTCGGCACGCAAGACCCCGGAGATGGGTGGGGCTCTGTGGCACCCGCGCTATGGGTACGGCGTGGCAGATGCCTACAGCGCCGTTACCTATGACCGGCGAGGGCCCCAGGTGATTATTGCTCAGACGGCGATGGCGGGGCCGGGCGAGATTGGGATAGGAGGTATCGCCCTCGACCACATGGACGACGCGGGGCTGGACCCCGGGCGAGAGCGCGACAAGCACCTGCTGGGGGTGCCGGCGTCCAATGTGGATCGAGTGGAGTACCGCGCCGGCGAGGGCGTCTGGGAGACGGCGCCCTTTTTCCAGTCGAAGGGCTACGAGGGCATCTTCTCGGTGAGGGTGCCAGATTCTGTTCGGGCGGTGAGCTTCCGCGCCTGGGACACCGCAGGAAATGTGGGTGATGTGACAGCACTGGACCTTTCCAGGTTGCCCGCCGCTCGGCCTGGCGAGTAACCCGGTTTCGCCAAGGGTCAGAGGCTGTGGGGAAATGAGGTAAATCAGGAAGTGAGGGGCCTCCCCGGCGCCCTTCGAGCTTGCTCGCTGGTGGATCTGCGTCGCGGGAGTGGTCAGGCCCCCACGAGGCGTGCGAATGGTCGGGCGCTCCGAAAGGGCCCAACCACCGCGAGGTTCAGGTGTTCCTCGCGGATCAGACCTCCTGCTACCCGCTTCACGTCAGCCGGGGTTACCGCGTCCAGTTGTTCCACCACCTCGTCCACGGTCCTGACTTCTCGGTTCAGCAACTCCTGGCTTCCGATCCAGCCAGAGACGGCCCGGCTGTCTTCCATCCGGAGCAACATGCGCCCCTTGCTCAACTCCCGAGCCCTGGTCAACTCTGCCTCGGAAACGCCCTCCCGCAGCCGCATCAATTCGTCCACCATCGCCCGCCCCGTATCGGCCGCGTTTTTCGGATCAACCCCTGCGTAGACCGTGACTGACCCGGCGTCGAGGAAATGACTTACATAGCTGTGGACATCGTAGGCGAGGCCGCGCCGTTCCCGGATCTCCAGGAACAGACGGCTGGTCATCCCTTCCCCGAACACACCGTTCAACAGTCCCAGAGCGTAGCGGTCGGGGTGGCGGGCCGACAGGCCGGGCAGGGCGAGGCAGATGTGGGCCTGCTCGGTCTTCCGGTTAATCATCTTGAACCGGGGCGCCGTCTGCCCATTCTGAGCCGGGTAGAAGCTGGCCGGGTCGCCGGCTTTCCAGTCGCCCAGGCTGGCCGAGATCGCGCCCACCACCTCGTCGCGCTGGATGTCGCCCGCGACGCTCACGACCGCATTGCGCGGGTCGTACTGGGCCGCCAGGTAGTCCAGCAGCATTTCGCGGCTGATGCCGCCCACGCTCTCCTTGGAACCACCGACATCGCGACCCAGAGGCTGGTCCGGCCAGAGCACCTCCTCAATCAAGAGTGAAGCGAGTTCTGGGGGCGAATCCTGCACTTGGGCCAGCTCTTCGAGGATGACCTTCCGCTCCTTTTCGACCTCCTCTTGAAGGAAGCGGGAGTGGTGCACCATGTCTAGGAGGACGTCCAGCCCGGCAGCGAAGTGCGGGCGGGCGACCTTGGTCCAGTACACGGTCAGCTCCCGGTCCGTGGCGCCGTTCATGAGACCCCCGAGGCCCTCGATGGCGCCGGAGATGTCCTCGGGCCGGGGCCGCTTCTCGGTACCCTTGAAGAGCATGTGCTCCACAAAGTGGGAGATCCCCGCCTGGGAGTCCGACTCGTAGCGTGAGCCAGCCCCTATGTAAAGAGAGGTGCTCACCGACCGCGTATGGGGCATCGAGCTGGTGAGCACCCGGAGACCGTTGGGAAGCACCGATTTCTCAAACATCGCCTCCATTATAATGCTTACGATCCCACCCAGGAGAATCTCATGGCCGACCTCCCTCTCTCGGGCATCCGCGTCATCGACTTCACTCACATCGTCGCCGGTCCCTACTGCACCTCGATGCTGGGGGACATGGGCGCGGACGTGATCAAAGTCGAGCGGCCAGGGTGGGGAGACGATAGCCGTCATTACGACCAGGTCTTTCCCGGCGAGAGCAGCGCCTACTTCATGGGCGTCAACCGCAGCAAGCGGAGCATCACCCTGAACCTGCAGGACCCCCAGGGGGTGGCCATCGCCAAGAAGCTGGCGGCGCGCGCGGATGTGCTGGCGGAGAGCTTCCGAGTGGGTGTCCTGGAGCGCCTGGGGCTGGGCTACGAGGAGCTGTGCCGGGAGAACCCACGCTTGGTCTACTGCTCCGTGTCGGCCTTCGGCTCGACGGGCCCCATGGCGAAGAAGCCGGGCATGGACTTGTTGGCTCAGGCTATGGCCGGCCTGCTGGCATTGACGGGTGAACCTGGTCGACCCCCCGTCAAACCCGGGACGGCGGCCTCAGACTTCATGGCGAGCTATCTCGCCCTCGCTGGCATCTTGCTCGCCCTACGGGTGCGGGATACCCAGGGGTTCGGACAGAAGGTGGACATTTCCCTTCTGGACGCCACTCTTGCCGCAGAGTCCATCTACACCACCGGGTTTTTTGTCACGGGCCGGCCGGATCGCCCTTACGGCACCGGGCATCCCAGCATCGTGCCTTACCAGGTGTACGCGACGGCCGACCGTTACCTCGCGGTGGCTTGCCTGACGGAGGCGATGTGGCAGCGTTTCTGCGACGTTTTGGAGCGCCAGGACCTCAAGGAGGACGAGCGCTTCCGGACCAATCCCCAGCGCAACGCCAACCGCGATGCGCTCAACGCGATCCTGGAGGTAACCCTGCGCGGGCGATCAGCCGATGAGTGGACCGCGCTGCTAGAAGGAGCGGATGTGCCCTGCGGCCCTGTCAATGGGCTCAAGGAGGTGTACGCCCACCCCCAGGTGCACGAGAACCGCATGGTCGAGGAGGTGGAGCACCCAGGAGCCGGCAGGGTAAAGCTGCCGGGAGTCGCCATCAAACTGCGGGAGACCCCGGGCCGGATCGCGGCCCCGCCGCCGCGTCTGGGGGAGCACACCGACGAAGTGCTGCGGGACCTTGGGTATGGGGAGGGGGAGATCGCGGACCTGCGCGAGAAGGGGATCCTTTGAGTAGGCCTGCAAACGCTTTGAGGAATTAAGGAAGTAGGGAAGTGAGGAAGTAAGGGGCCTGTGCCCCTTCGAGATTCTTCGCGGAGTTTACCCTGAGCTTATCAAAGGGCTCATCATGACCTATTGCCCGAACTGCGGTACGCTCCTCCAGGACCAGGTGCGTGATGGTAGGTCACGGCCGATGTGCCCGAGCTGTGACTTTATCGAGTACAAGGATCCTAAAGTCGCCGTGGCGGTCCTTGCCGGTGTGGACGGCCGCATCTTGCTGGCCCGCAGGAACCACGAGCCCGGTATGGGGCTCTGGACGTTTCCCTCGGGCTACGTGGATGCAGGGGAGGTTGTGGAGGAGGCCGCGGTACGGGAGACCCTGGAAGAGACGGGGCTGCGGGTCAGGCTAGACCGGCTGATGGCGGTCCGGTCGCACCAGGGCAATCCGGTGGTCCTCGTCGTCTTCTCCGGCACCATTAGTGGGGGCGAGCCCGCTCCCGGGCCTGAGGCGACAGAGGTCCAGTTTTTTCCTCCAGACGCCCTGCCGGAGCTGGCCTTTCCCCACGATGAGGAGCTCATCAGAGCCTGGGCCGCGGGACATGAGGTCCCGCTGTCATTGCACACCACCCTGTGAAGTCCCTGGCAACCCGGACCTCCGCCGCCCGGTTCATCGAGGAGAAAGCCCGCGAACTGGGTTTCCAGGCGGTCGGGTTTACTGACGCCCGGAGTTTCGAGGCCACTGAAGAGGTCGTTCTCCAGCGCATCGACGCCGGTCTCATGGCCGGGCTGAGTTGGTTCACCCCGGCCCGTGCGCAGTTATCGTGCCGGCCGCAGAAGCTTCTCCCCAGGGCACGAACCATCGTGGCCCTCGCGGCGTCCTATTACACGCCGGGAGACTCGCAAGCGAGGGCGCTCTTCGAACACCCTAAGGGCAGGTCTGCGCTACATCGGGGACGGGTTGCCCGCTACGCCTGGGGAAGGGACTACCACGACGTCCTCAAAGCCCGCTGCCGCGCGCTCGTGGAGGCTCTCGCCGGGCAGCTCGGCTATCGCCCCGGCGCCCGCATCTTTGTGGATAGCTCGCCCCTCGCCGACCGCGCCGTGGCCCAACGTGCCGGCGTCGGCTGGTTTGGAAAAAACACCAATATCCTGGTGCACGGCCTCGGTTCCTGGGCCTTTCTGGCTGCCATCATTCTCGACATCGATCTGCCTGAGGACGAGCCGCTCCTCACCAACTGCGGCTCGTGTGACCTCTGCATCCGTGCCTGCCCCACCGGCGCGCTTATCGACCAGTACACCCTGGACAACCAGCGATGCATCTCCTACCAGACCATCGAGAACCGCGGGTCCATCCCGCAGGAGTTGCGCCCGCTGATAGGCGACTGGGTGTTCGGATGTGACGTCTGCCAGGATGTGTGCCCGGTCAACCGCAGAGCCGGAACGACAGCCATTCCGGAGTTCGAGATGCACGACCCCGAGGCCGCGCGTCCATCCTTGGGCGGCTTGTTGCTGATGGAGACGGAAGAGTATCAGCAGCGGTCACGGGGCAGGGCGCTCAAGCGAGCGAAGCAGCCGGGGCTCCAGCGCAATACCGCGGTCGCTCTGGGAAACACAGGAGACCGCGGGGTGGTAGAGGTACTTGAAAAGGGACTCTCGAATCCCGATGGACTGGTGCGAAGTCACGTCGCCTGGGCCATGGGGCAACTGGGAGGGAAGCGGGCGCGTGGTTCGTTGGAGCAGGCGCGGCGGAGCGAAGAGGATCGGGTGGTTGGAAGGGAGATCCAGAGCGCATTGGAAAGGGCCTGACGGCTGCAACCGACGCCGAGGACTTCCGTGTCAATCGCCCAAGGCCCCCCACGCAATTTACCCTCGGGATGAGAGGCGGTGTTCCCGATTACGAGCAAGATGACGCTCATCGGAACGCGCCTCCCCGCCGCCGTCCTGCTCTTGGCCGCTGGGGCAGCCAGCGCGGCACTGGTCCTCCACGCGATGAACACCGTGAACGAGGAGCTGTGGCCCAGGCCCCCCGTGATGGACAGCGTAGTGCCCGCTGAGGGCCGGTCAGGGGAGAAGATAACCATACGTGGCAGGGGGTTCAGGTGGGATAACGACGTCGGCTTTTCGCTCCCCGAGGACCGGGGCGCGCGAGCGGCCTACATCAACCAGCAAGGCAGCCTGAACGGACGGACCATAACTGTGGAGATCCCGCACACTCTTGGGGCGTGCCCTATTACCCAGGTGAAGGCGCACGAGTTTTGTCCCTTAATAGGCTTCTTCCCACCTCAGGGTGACACCGAGATGTGGGTAGTGAATCATAACGGCGAGAGCAATCGAGTGGCCTTTCGATTTACGGTAGCCCGGTGAACCGGTCCTTCGCGGTCCTTCTTATCCTCGTCCTGGCCATAGCCTGTTCAGGCGACTCGCCGTCCACGGCGCCGCCGGAGCCCATAGAAACGGCGGCGACGACACCGGCCCAGGGAGTTCCGGGCTCAAGCTCAAGCGCCTCCCCAGACCTCCTGCCGCCCACCTTCTCTGGCGACAAGGCCTTCCGCCACGCCCACCACCTCTCGGTCACCATCGGCAGCCGCCCTGCAGGGAGCGCGAAAGAGATGGAAGCAGCCGATTACATTGCGGGAGAGTTCCGCCGCTATGGGTACAGCACTGAGAAACAGCCTTTCGACTTTGAGGCCTATCGGGCCCGGTCGGCGGCGTTGGAGGTCTTGGCCCCGGCTGCCTCGACGGAACCCGCACGGCCGCTGGAGTACTCCCCCGGTGGGGAGGCGACCGGGCGGCTCGTCCCCGCGGGTATCGGGCGGCCGGAGGAGTTTCCGCGAGGAGGTGTCGGCGGGCAGATCGCTCTGGTCGAGCGGGGCACCCTGACCTTCGGCGAGAAGGTGACGAACGCCAAGGCCGCCGGGGCCGCCGCGATCGTCGTTTACAACAACGCCAGCAACGCCGGGGGCGAGCTGTCAGGCTGGACCCTCCCAAGTATCGGGGCTATCCCAGCCCTGGCCGTCTCCAGAGAGACCGGACTGCGGCTGCTGCAGCAAGCGCAAGGGACATCGCCGCAGGTGCGGGTCTCGGTGGACGCGAGGTACCGTAAGATCGACAGCAACAACGTCGTCGCTAGAGGTGGGTCCAACTGCCGGGTGGTGGTCGGCGGCCATTACGACTCCGTCGCTGAGGGCCCGGGCGCCAACGACAACGCGTCGGGTACCGCGGTCGTCATCGAGCTGGCTCGAACGCTGCGGGACCGAGCGGCCAGGGACGGCCTCTGCTTCGTCGCCTTTGGGGCCGAGGAATTGGGGCTGTGGGGGAGCCTACGCTTTGTCGAGGGGCTTTCGGAGGAGCAGAGGCGGGAGATGGCCGGCATGATTAATCTGGACATGGTTGGGGTGGGGCAGCGCTGGCAACTCTCGGGTAGCGAAACCCTGCGCGCGTCCTCTCTGGCGGCTGCGGACGACGCTGGGATGGGCGTCGGCTCCTATGGCAGTGAAGACCGTCGGGGTGGCAGCGATCACGCCAGTTTCATTCGGGCGGGCATCCCTGCATTGTTCATCCACCGGCTGGACGACCCGAACTACCACACTGCAGACGATAAGGTGGAGTTCGTGGACCCCGAGGCGCTGGAGACCGCAGGGCATACCGCCATCGCGGTTATCGACCGGCTATTGTCTCGGTAGCGCAGGGCTCGCCCCCCGGCCAATCCCGCGGGGCGAAGCAGGCGCCGCCGCTACGCTCCCACCAGCGCGGTCAGCGGCTCCGTCTCGTCGGAGGGGCCGGTCATGGCCACCGACACCTGGCTGTCCGCGAACACCCGCCGGGCGACCCGCTGGAGGTCCTGCGGCGTTACGGCCTTCAGCTTTGCCGCCACGTCCTCCACGTCCTGCACCTCTCCGAGGGTGATGAGGCTCTCTCCCACCCACCGGGAGACAGACATCGAATCCTCCAGGCCGAGGCGGAAGCTGCCCGCCGAATAGTCTTTGGCCTTGGTCAGCTCCTCTTCCGTCACCGGCTCATCCACCAGCTTCTCGTACTCGCCAAGGATCACCTTCACTGCTTCGCCCACGTTCTCCGGGCTGACGCCGGCAGAGGTTGAGAGAACGCCGGTGTCGAGGAAGCGGCTCACCCCGCAGCCAACGGAGTAGGCCAGCCCGCGCCGCTCGCGTACTTCCTTGAAGAGCCGGGAACTCATCCCCGAGCCGAGCAGGTTGGAGAGCACTGTCATCGTGTAGCGGTCGGGGTCTTTGCGACCCGGCGCCTCGAGACACATCACGACGTTGGCCTGGGCGATGGGTCGGGTTTCGACCAGGATGGCCGGACCGCCATTCCGCTGCGCCGCTGGGAGATACCCACCCAGCTCGTGGCCCTCGGCGCCGTCGAAGGCTTCTGCCACAAGGCCCAGTACCTCGTCGTGGTCGATATTCCCCGCGATGCTCGCCACCAGGTTGTTGGGGACGTACCAGGTGGCGACGTAGTCAACCAGGTCCTGACGAGAAATCGCCTGCACCGTCGGTTCGTCGCCCGCGATGCTCCAGCCCAGGGGCTGGTCGCCGAACATGGCGCGATAGGCAAGCTCCCCCGCCCAGGCAGCCGGGTGGTCCCAGGTGCGCTTGATCTCTTCGATGACCACCTTGCGCTCCCGTTCTACCTCTTCCTCGGCCAGCAGGGAGTGCTGGACCATGTCGGAGATGACATCGACGGCCAGGGCCACCTGATCGTAGGGGACCTTGGCCAGATAGCAGGTGACCTCATGGGAGGTAAAGGCGTTGCTCCGGCCGCCCGCGCCCTCGATGGCGGTGGAGATCATGACGGCCTCTGGGCGTTTCTGCGTCCCCTTGAAGAGCATGTGCTCCAGGTAGTGAGAGACACCGTTGATGCGGCGGTGCTCATAGCGGGAGCCGGCTCCCACGAAGATATTGATGCTGGCCGATTGGGCCGCTGGCATGCTGGTGGTGACTACCTTCAGGCCATTGGGAAGATCGGTGATGCGAGTGTCCATCGATACTCCTTTCCCCGGATTAGTGTAGCAGACGCTTCGCGCTTCTCCGTCCTAAACGCGACGACTGATGTGTGATACGTGGTCATTCCCCGGTCCACACTGTGCGCATCACGGATCACGTATCTGCGCGTTGAACCGGTTCATGGCTGCCGCAATCCCGTTCGCCACCAGGCAATCGAGAGCGTCGACCACCCGCTCCCGTGTGAGATCCATGCACTCCTCCTCTGCCGGGGTGAAATCGTTCAGGACCCAGCGGATGATGCCTTCTTCGTAGTCCTCTCGGGACCGAGTTCGGCGCTCCTCCTGCGGGTACGGACGGCCGATGCCAATCCGGATGCGGGGAAAGTCGTTTGTTCCGATGAAGTGTTGGATGGAAGTGAGCCCGCGGTGCCCTGCGGTGCTGCCCCTGGGGCGGATGCGGATCTTTCCCTGGGGCAGGTCCAGCTCGTCGCAGAGCACCACGAGGCGATCGGGGGTAGCCTGCAGCCGGTCGAGCAAGGATACCGCAGCGAGGCCGCTCTCGTTCATGTATACCCTTGGGCGCGCCAGGACAACTTCACGGCCGTGTATGGCCCCTTGACCGACGCGTGCCCGAGGCCAAGTTGTATCGAGCTTGCTATTGTGGCGCCGGGCGAACAGCGCTAAGCACTGCGCGCCGATGTTGTGGCGGTTCCCCGCGTGCCCCTCGCCGGGGTTGCCGAGGCCGAGGATGATCCAAAGGGAGGACGGTGCCCCTGTCCTCCTCGTCGTTCGCTGGTTCAGGAGCGCTCACAAGAGCCGGGAGAACTCTCCCGGCGTCATTCCAGCTTGGCGGACGATTCGGGCAAGCAACACCCGCACAATCCTTGTGTGCCTGGGGATCGTGGTCCGGACTCCATTCTTCTTGGCTAGCGTGTGTTTAGCGCCCTCGGTAATGGAAAAACCAGTCCTTTGGAGTGCCCGAACCACACGGT
>CAZPYZ010000045.1:0-13814 GCA_964590215.1 uncultured Dehalococcoidia bacterium
GGGAACTGCCGGGAGAATTTTGACCAAGTCGCTCCCTTTGTGGGGTTCACGATCCACGGCGAGGTGTTGGAGAGGCTGCGCAGCCTGACAGAGGCGGAACTTGAGGCCCGCCGCCCTGGCATCGAGGGACGGGCCTTGCGGGGCGTCCCGCGGGACACCCACGGCGACCTCCGCCTCAAGCACGTCTACCTTTTCCCAGAGGAGCCGCCGCCGGGGGACATCATCGTCCTGGACTGCATCGAATTCAATGAGCGCTTCCGCCACGCCGACCCCGTGGCGGACGCGGCCTTTCTGGCGATGGAGCTCGAATTCCACGGCCAGCCGGACCTCTCTCGCGCCTTCCTCGACGCCTACTTCGAGGCCGCGAACGACGCCGAGGGGAGATCTCTCTTGCCCCTTTACATGGCCTATCGGGCAACCGTGCGGGGGAAGGTGGAAAGCCTCAAGTTTGGGCAAGAAGAGATTTCCCCCGCGGAGAAATCACGGGCCCTTCAGAGCGCCCGGGCGCACTTCCTGCTGGCGCTGAGGATTCTCTCCCGGCCCGTTGAGCGGCCGTGCCTGGTCCTGGTAGGGGGCCTGCCCGGTACGGGAAAATCCTCCCTCGCCCGGGGGCTTGAGGAGTCGGCGGGGTTCATCCGGATCTCCTCGGATGAGATCCGGAAGGAGCTGGCGGGCGTGGCGGGAGGACGGAAAGCGGCGGCGGCCTTCGAGCAGGGGATCTACACGACGGAATGGAACCGGCGTACCTATGCCGCGTGCCTGGAGCGTGCTGAGGATCTCCTCTTCCGAGGCCGGCGGGTGGTCGTCGAGGCCACGTTCCGCGAAGAGGAGAATCGCCGGGCGTTCCTCGACGCCGCCCGCACCTGGGGGGCGCCAGGGCTGTTCTTTCTCTGCGAGGCCCATCCCGATGAGGTCTTCTCCCGCCTCTCCCGCCCCCGGCGGGGCGTCTCCGACGCCGACTGGTGCGTCTACCAAGGGCTGGCCGCGCGCTGGGAGACGGTGGGGGAGAAGACAATAGGGACAACCCGGCGGATCGACACCTCGGGACCCCCCCAGGAGACCCTGGAGACCGCCCTTCGGGCCCTCCGCGACGAGGGACTGGCTTGAGTGGCGCCTGGCCGTCTGTATCCCCAGGGTGTGACACGTTAAAATCCCCTCCAGCTCTTTGGTCCGTAGAACGGCCGACCGGTTGAGAACGCGCCTCGGATTTTGCCGGTCAATGAGGGAAAAGGGGATGCAGGAGAAGCCGGGCCCGCGGGCCGAGAAGAAACATTGGGCACAACGGTATCTTGACCTCGCCGAGGTGATTCTCCTGGCCCTGGACGCCCAGGGGCGCGTGACATTCATCAACCGAAAGGGATGCAGGATCCTGGGATATGAAGAGCCGGATGTCGTTGGAAAGAACTGGTTCGAAACCTTTTTACCGAAGGATATCCGTGAACAGGTAAGGGCTGTTTTTCTGAAACTCATGGCCGGCGAAGTGGCCCCCATTGAATACTATGAGAACCCTGTTCTCCACCGAGCCGGCGACCTGCGAATCATCGCGTGGCATAACGCCGTATTGACGGACGAGGAAGGCAAAATCCTCGGCGCCATCAGCTCAGGCGAGGATATCACGGAGCGGCGCCGGTCCGAGCAGCTCTTAAAAGATAGGGAGACCCGGCTTCTCAACGTCCTGGACAACATGGTGGACGGCCTCATCACCATCGATGAAAAAGGGATCATCGAAACCTTCAACCGCGCTGCCGAGCGGCTGTTCGGCTACACAGCCGAGGAAGTGGTCGGCCAAAATGTGCGGGTCCTCATGCCCGAGCCCTACCGCGGGGAGCACGACGCCTACATCCGGAATTACCTGCGCACGGGGGAGGCCAAGATTATCGGCATCGGTCGCGAGGTGGAGGGCAAAAGAAAGGACGGCACAACATTCCCGCTAAGCCTCGCCGTCAGCGAGATGCGCCTGGGCGAAAAGCGCATGTTCGTGGGCAACCTGCGGGATATATCGCACGAGCGGCAACTGCGGGAACAACTCTTCCAATCGGAGAAACTCTCGACGATTGGCGAGCTCGCGGCGGGGATCGCGCACGAGATCGGGGGGCCCCTCAGCGTCATTTCTGGGAACGCAGAATTCCTAAAAGAGAGCTTTCGGACAGATGACCTCAGGAAGAAGGACGTTGAAGGCGTCATCGAGGGGTGCGACGCGGTGGCTGGGTTCCTCCGCCGGCTCCTTGACTTCAGCCGCCCCGCCCGTTTGGAGTTCCATCCGGTGGACCTCAATGAGAGCCTTCGGAACATCTTTTCGCTGGTCCGCAAACAGGTGGCCAAGGAGAAGATCGAGGTGAAACTGGACCTGCAGGTTGGTCTCCCACGGGTCCTGGGGGATTCCAATCAATTGGAGCAGATCTTCATGAACCTTGTCCTCAACGCGCGAAATGCCATGCCCGAAGGGGGTCAATTGACAATCTCCTCCTATTTCTCCGATTCTCGCTCAGGGAGGAAAGAACGTTGCGTTTTTGTGGAGTTCACTGACACGGGCGTGGGAATTCCGGAGGAAAACCTGGAGCGGATTTTCGAACCCTATTTCACCACCCGAAAACCCGGCAAGGGGACGGGCCTCGGCCTCGCCATCAGCCGCAGGATCGTGAACGAGCACAAAGGAACCCTTTCGGTCCGGAGCCGCGTCGGCCTCGGCTCGACTTTTACGATCGAGTTGCCTGCCATGCCCGAGGAGACACACTAAATGCAGGCCAGCGCCGGGATTTTGGTGGTGGACGATGAGGAGCGGGTACGGAGACTTCTCTCTCGGCTCCTCAGCGAAGAGGGATACCAGGTGCACGCGGTCGCATCGGCCGAGGAGGCTCTTGCTGAACTGGAAAACACTTCCTACGACCTGGTCTTAACAGATTTGGTGATGTCCGGGATGTCGGGAATGGAGCTCCTGGAGCGGATTCGCGCCCAACGCCCCGAGACGGGAATCATCGTGATCACGGCTCATGGCACGGTGGACTCGGCCGTCGACGCCATGAAAAAAGGGGCCTTCCACTACCTCTGCAAGCCCTTCAAGCTGGATGAGGTCCGGATCTTCGTCCAGCGGGCGCTCAATCAAGGCCAAACCCAGCGCGAGCTGGTAGGGCTGCGCCGGGAGGTGCAGCAACGCTTCGAGTTCTCCAACATCATAGGCAAGAGCAAGGCCATGCAGGAGGTGTTTGAGCTCATCCGCCGGGTGGCCTCCTCCACCAGCACCGTCTTGATTCAAGGCAGGAGCGGAACAGGCAAGGAGCTGGTCGCCAAGGCCATTCACTACAACAGCTCCCGCCGCAATCGCCCGTTTGTGGCGGTCAACTGCTCAGCCATCGTGGAGACGCTGCTGGAGAGCGAGCTGTTCGGCCACGTGAAGGGCGCCTTCACGGGGGCCGTGGCCAACAAGAAGGGTCTCTTCGAGGAGGCCCAAGGCGGGACCATCTTTCTGGACGAAATCGGCGAGATCAGCCCGGCCATCCAAGTGAAGCTCTTGCGCGTTCTGCAGGACCACGAGATCCGCCGCGTGGGAAGCAACCAGAGCATAAAGGTCGACGTGCGTTTGATCGCCGCGACGAACCGGGATCTCGAAGAAGCGGTACAGAAAAAAGAGTTTCGGGAGGACTTTTACTACCGGCTGAACGTCGTCCCGATTTTTCTTCCCCCTCTCAGGAACAGACCCGAGGACATCCCACCCTTGGTCCACCACTTTGTTTCAAAATGCGCCTCGCAAGCCGGAGCGAACGTGACGGGGGTCTCCAAGGAGGCCATGCGCCTCCTGATCCAGTATTCTTGGCCGGGGAACATCCGCGAGCTGGAGAACGTCATCGAGCGGGCCATCACTCTGGGCGCCGAAGGGGAGATCCAGGTGGAGGATCTTCCCGACACTCTGCGGGAGGAAAAGCAGGAAGCCTGGCTCGACAGTACGCCCGTAGAACTATCCATGGCGGAGGTGGAAAAAGCCCACATCGAGCGCGTCCTCAAGCACACCGGGGGTCAAGTCTCCCAGGCGGCCCGCATCCTGGGGATCGACCGGCGGACGATCTACCGAAAAATCCAGGCCTACAACATCCGCAAGGAATAATTGGGCCCAAAAGGCCCCCCCCTCCTGCTGCGGCCGAAAAGTCACACACGTGCATTTCGGCCACACCTTTCCTTCCGGCCCCCTCCCGGCCCAGCGCCCCCGGAGAACATCTTGAAATTCGGACCCGACCCGCCTTGAGTTAATTTCTCATTAGATATCAATCTGTTACAGAGTCCGCCTGGCGATCAAGTTTTTTGCCGGAGAAACTCCGAGGTCAGGGGCGCAAACCGGCACCGGGATTGCTCGAAATAGGCAAGGAGAGCCGAAAAGCATTCTGGCGAAGGGTGCAAGGCTCCTTGAGACAGGGTCTCCGCGATTTGGCCCAGTGCACAAAAAGAAAGGAAATCCCGCTATGTTCAAAAAGATTCTGGTAGCGCTGGACGGGTCGCCGACCGCCGAACAAATCCTCCCCCGCTTGGAGACCCTCAGAAACGGGGGCTGCGAAATTCATCTCCTCCGGGTGGCAGTTTCCCGCTCGATAGCGGGTGCCGACGCAGCGAAGGCACAGCTCGAGGTCCTCCGAGAAGCCGAAGAGTATCTCTCGCACGTGGAAGAGAAGCTGCACGAACAAGGACTTCACGTGGAGTCCCACATCCGTTTCGGCCACCCCGCCGAAGAAATACTGGATCACTGCCAACACTGGCACTACGACCTCATCGCCATGACCACCCACGGACGCTCGGGCGTGAGCCGCCTGCTCATGGGAAGCGTGGCCGAGAACGTCATCCGGAAAAGCGCCGTCCCCGTTCTCGTCATCCGGGCGAGGTGAGAGAGGGAATCTGATGGAAGCCATCTTGAAAAGGACAATTTCGACGCTCCTTATTGCGTCCCTTCCCCTTTGGCCCGGAGTGGCCGGCGGCGAAGAGCGCGTGCGCCCGCTCGGGGAGAAGATCCGCTCCGGACGATTCCTCTTCGAAGCGCGGGGCTGCTCAGGCTGCCACACGGTCATGGGAAAAGGCGGCACGGTGGGCCCCGACCTCACGCGCGCCACAGTCTGGGCCTCTCCCCTCCTTGGCGCCGCCGTAATGTGGAATCACGTCCCCCTCATGGAGAAGGCCATGCGGGAGCGGAGCCTCATCTGGCCCGCATTCCAAGCCGAGGATGTGGCCGACATCTTCACTTACCTGCATTCGCTCAATCGGGAAGAGGGCGCCGTGTATCCCTTCCGGGGAGAGGCGCGCCTCGGCGAAGTCCTCTTCGCCGCAACCTGCCAGAAGTGCCACGGGCCGCCATTCAAGGGAGGGGGTTTGGGCCCCGACCTTGGCCCAAAGATCGGGGAGATGGTCAGCGAGAGCGCTTTCGCGACGCGCATGCTCCGCCATGCGCCCACCATGATCGCCCTCGCCCAAGAGATCCAGTTCATCTGGCCGCGCCTCACCGGAAACAAGATGGCGGACATCTTCGTCTACTTGAAGTCGCTCCGGTCGGACAACCGATAGAAGGGGCACAGGCATGGGCATGAACAGGCGCGAAGTCATCAAGGCGGGAGTGCTGGTTGGCGGAGGCGTTGTGGTGGCCGGGGCCGCGGTGCTGAAGGACCGCCTGGCCACGGGGAGCACCGACCCCGTAGGCAAGGAGACGGTGCGAAGCCTGCCCGTCCTCAAGAGTGTCCCGCAGCAGCGAGAGGAAGACCCTCTCCTTCGGATGCAGCGCGAGCTGGTCCACGCCATGGCCAAGCCGGTCGAGCAGCGGCGCTGGATGATGGTCATCGACACGCGCAAGTGCGTGGGCTGCCACGCCTGCACCATCGCCTGCGTCGCGGAGAACAAGCTCCCGCCCGGCGTGGTCTACCGCCCGGTCATCACGGAGGAGATGGGCGAGTTCCCCAACGTCCAGCTCCGCTTCACCCCCCGTCCCTGCATGCAGTGCGACAAGCCACCTTGCGTGCCCGTGTGCCCGGTCAAGGCCACCTGGAAGCGGCCCGACGGTGTGGTGGCCATCGACTATGACCAATGCATCGGCTGCGGCTATTGCGTCACGGCCTGCCCTTACAACGCCCGGACCCGCGACCTTGGAGAGTATTACACGCACGATGCCGCGGTCGGCGCTCCCGACGGCGAGGACCGTCCGGTCCAAGGTCCGCACAACTCGTGGGAGGACCAGACCAGCCACGAGTACGCGAAGGGATGGAGCCGAAAGAATCACGATTCCCCCACCGGGAACGCCCGGAAGTGCCACTTCTGCCTCCACCGGCTGGAAGTCGGCCAGCTCCCGGCCTGCGTCACCACCTGCATCGGGCGGGCGACCTACTTCGGGGACGCCAACGACCCCGAAAGCCTGGTCAGCGAGATGGCGATTAAACCGAACAGCATGCGGCTGCTCGACCACCTCGGCACCAAACCCAGCGTGGTCTACTTGATTTGAGAGGAGAGGCGACGATGAGGACTTCCTTCAAGGCGGCTGCCTTGGTGCTTTGGGTTGGGCTGGTGTTGTTCGGTGGCGCCGGCTTGGTCGAGCGTTTGAGCAACGGCCACCAATCGGCAGCCTATGGCAGCTACATCGTCTGGGGCCTTTGGGTCTCCGCCTACATCTACTTCATCGGCCTGTCGGCGGGCGCTTTTCTCCTCTCGTCGATGATCTACGTGTTCGGCGTGAGGCAGCTGGAGCGCGTCGGAAGACTCTCCCTGTTTGTGGCGATCGTCACGCTTTTCATGGCCCTCCTCTCCATTTGGTTCGACCTGGGCCGGATGGAGCGTTTCTATCGGGTTTTCACCAGCCCGAACTTCAGCTCCATGATGGCCTGGATGGTCTGGTTGTATACCGCTTACTTCCTGCTGCTTTTGGCCGAGTTCTGGCTCGTGATGCGCCCCGACCTGGCGCGGTGGACGGCTGAAGGCGGCCTGCGTGGCAGCCTCGGTCGCCTTCTCGCTCTCTCAGGAGGCCCCTTGACGGAGGAGCAGAACGCATGGGGGAGTCACTGGGTGAAGGTGCTGGCCGCGGTGGGGATACCGTTGGCCATTGCTTTCCACGGCGGCGTGGGCGCCTTGTTCGGAACGGTGTCGGCCCGTCCCTATTGGCACACCCCCCTCGTCCCCATCCTCTTCCTGACCGGCGCCCTCGTCTCGGGGGGAGGGCTGATGGCCTTCGTGGTCTCGGTCTTTTGGCCCCAACGCGATGAGGGGTATCGGCAAACCGTGGCATTTCTCGGGCGCGCCATCCTCGGCTTGCTCGCGCTCGACCTGATACTAGAGTGGGCCGAGTTCTCCATTCCGATGTGGTATGGCATCGGCCATGAAAACGATCTCTTGATGCGGATGCTGTTCGGTGAGTTCTGGTGGGTGTTTTGGGTGGTCCATATCGGGCTGGGCAGCGCCTTGCCCTTGGTCCTCCTGCTGGCCAAGCCCGAACGCCCCTGGGCCGTCGGGCTAGCGGGGCTGCTAATCGCCCTCACCTTCATGGCCGTGCGGCTCAACGTCGTGATCCCTGGGCTAATTGAGCCAACCCTGCAGGGCCTGCAAGATGCCTTCGTACACCCCCGGCTGATCTTCAGCTATGTCCCCAGCCTTTTCGAGTGGCAGGTGACCTTTTTCATCGTGGGGGTCGGCTTGGCCTTGTTCTATCTCGGGCATCGTTTCCTGCCGTTGACGGGGGAGAGGGAAGTTCAAGCGTAATGCCCCCAAGGGACGCGTAGGGAAGGAGAGTCAATCATGTCGAAGCATCGGAGTGCAGACCGGAATCTGAAGACCCGACGCGAGTTTCTGGCCGGGGGGGCCTTCCTCGGGGCAGGTCTTCTCACCGAGGCCCTCTCGGCCGAGGCGGAGCCGCGCGCCCAGGCCGCGGTGCTGAACAGCCCCCGGCCGGACGCGCCCTACGGCATGGATTCGGTCGACAACATCATCTTCACGGCGTGCCTGCAGTGCAACACCGGCTGCGGCATCAAGGCCAAGGTCCAGAACGGGGTCGTCACCAAGATCGACGGCAACCCGTACAATCCCTGGACCCTGCTGCCTCACTTGGCGTACGACACTCCCCTGGAGGAAGGGGCCGCCGTGGACGGCGCCATCTGCCCCAAGGGCCAGGCGGGCCTCCAGACCGCCTACGACCCCTACCGCATCCGGAAGGTGCTGAAGCGCGCCGGGAAGCGGGGGGAGAACAAGTGGGCCACCATCTCCTTCGAGCAGGCAGTCAAGGAGATCTGCGACGGCGGCTTGCTCTTTCGGAACGTGCCGGGAGAGGAGAACCGGAAGGTCGAGGGCCTGCGCGAGCTGATGACCCTGCGCGACGCCAAGCTGGCGAAGAGCATGTCGGACGACGTGAAGGCGATCTGGAACGAGAAGGACAAGGAAAAGAAGAAGGGCTTCGTCCAGGCCTTCAAGGGGAAGTACCGGGATCACCTGGACAAGTTGATCGATCCAGACCATCCCGACTTCGGTCCCAAGAACAACCAGATCGTGGTTTCCTGGGGCCGCCTCAAGAGCGGTCGGGGGGACCTCTATAAGCGCTTCGCCGCCGGCCTGGGGACGACGAACGCCCACGGCCACACCACCGTATGCCAGGGTTCGCTCTACTTCACCTGCAAGGCCATGAGCGAGCAGTACGTCGGAGGAAAGTTCACCGGCGGCGAGAAATTCTACTGGCAGGCGGACACCGAGAACAGCCGCTTCATCTTCTTCGTCGGCTCGAACCTCTTCGAGGCCAACTACGGCCCTCCGAACCGGACAGTCCGGATGACCAACAACCTGGTCTCCGGCTATACCAAGATCGCCGTGGCCGACCCGCGCTTCAGCAAGCTGGCGAGCAAGGCCTGGAAATGGCTGCCCCTTATGCCGGGAACGGACGCCGCCCTGGCCATGGGGATGATCCGGTGGATGCTCGAGAACAAGCGCTTCGACGCGAAGTTCCTCTCCTGCGCCAACAAGGCGGCGGCCAAGGAGGCAGGCGAGACGAGCTGGTGCAACGCGACTTGGCTGGTTGAGGTCAAGAACGGCAAGCCAGGCAAGTTCGCCCGCGCCGCGGATGCAGGCGTTGCAAAGGCCGAGATGCGTAAAAGCCCGGACGGCAAGGATTACGAGGAGAAGTTTTTCCTCGTCATGGTTAACGGCCAGCCGGTGGCCTTCGACCCCAACGATGAGAGAAAGCCAGTCGTCGGGGATCTTTTCGTGGACGCCACCCTGGCCAGCGGAGTCAAGGTGAAGAGCGGCCTCCAGATTCTGCTGGAGGAGGCAAGGCAGCATAGCGTCCAGGAGTGGGCGAAGATGGCCGGCGTGAAGGCGGACGACTTGGTGGACGTCGCCCGCGAGCTCACAAGCTACGGCAAGATGGCCGCCGTGGACATCCACCGCGGCCCCGCGCAGCACACCAACGGCTTCTACAACGTGCTGTCCTGGATGACCGTCAACCTCCTCCTCGGCAACTACGACGCCAAGGGCGGGATGATAAAGGCCACCACCTACGACACAATGGGCAAGGGCAAGCTGTTCAATTTGAAGGCCCATCCCGCTGAGGTCCCGGACTTCGGCATCAGCTCCATCCGGCACGGGCTCGACTACGAGAAGACCACCCTCTTCGCGGGCTATCCGGCCAGGCGGAACTGGTATCCCCTCTCGAGCGACATCTACGAGGAGATCATCCCCTCTATCGGGGACGCCTACCCCTACCCGGTGAAGGCCTTGATCCTCTACATGGGGGCGCCCACATACGCCCTCCCGGCGGGCCACACCAACATCGAGATCTTGCTGGACACGGGAAAGGTTCCCCTCTTCATTGCGAACGACATCCTGGTCGGCTCGACCTCGATGTACGCCGACTACATCTTCCCGGACCTGTCGTTCCTGGAGAGGTGGGAGTTCCAGGGCTCGCACCCAAGCGTGGCGAACAAGGTGCAGCCCGTCCGCCAGCCGGCGGTCGCACCCATTCCGGAGGAGGTGATGGTGTTCGGCCAGCGGATGCCCATCAGCTTCGAGGCGATGCTCCTCGGGATCGCCGAGAAGCTGAAGCTCCCCGGCTTCGGCCAGGACGCCTTCGGCAAAGACCTGGACCTCAAACACCCAGACGATCTGTACCTGCGTTCGGTGGCCAACCTCGCCTTCGGAGAAAAGCCGGACGGCTCCGAGGCGGTGCGCGACGCGAGCCCTGCCGAGGTTGCGCACTTCCGGAAGGCCAGGCGGCACCTTCCCAAGAGCGTCTACGACGAGGCGCGCTGGAAGGCCATCGTCGGGGAGAAGATGTGGCCCAAGGTGGTGTATGTGCTCAACCGCGGCGGCCGCTTTGAGGACCACGAGAAGGGCTACAAAGGAAGCCGGGTGGCGCATCCCTACGGGAAGCTCATCAACCTGTACCAAGAGAAGACCGCAGGGACGATCCATTCCGGCACCGGAGAGCACAACCCCGGTTACGCGAAGCACCTGCCCATCCGAGATTATGGCGGCCAGGAGCCCGTCGTCCTGCGTCAGGGCTACGACTTGGCGATGATCACCCACCGCGTGATCATGCACACCAAGAGCCGGACCATCGCCAACCCGTGGCTGTCCCCGCTGATGCCCGAAAACGGCATCCTGGTGAACCCCTCGGACGCAAAGCGCCTGAGGCTGAAGGGAGGCCAAGCGGTCAAGGTGGTAAGCGCCACCAACACCCAGGGCGATTTCGTCATAGGGGGCGGCAAGCGCAAGCCGATGGTGGGGAAGGTGGTGATCACCCAAACCGTGCGGCCCGGCGTGGTGAGCTTTGCCTTAGGCTTCGGCCACTGGGCCACCGGCGCCGCCGACCTGACCATCAACGGCAGGGTCATCAAGGGCGAAGCCCGCCGCGCTGCAGGCGTCCATGCCAACGCCGCGATGTGGGTGGACCCCCAGCTCAAGAACACCTGCATGCTGGACCCCGTGGGCGGGAGCGTGAGCTTCTATGACACCTATGTGAAACTGGTGCCTGCTTAAGTGAGCCGGAAAAAGTTTCCCTCCCGGCCAGGACCGGATTTCGCTAAGAGAAGTCTCTTCCCCGTTCTCCCTTTTAGCGAGAAGGAGTAAGTGCGGCCTTGCCACCCGTGATCCGTCTCTACATAAAGACGAGCCTCGTGTTTTTCATCCTCACGTTCGCCTCAGGGGCCTTTTTCATGTTGGCGAACGCGCTCTATCGCCTGCCGATGCCGAGAGACTTGCTGCTTCTTCACGCCCATTTGGGCTTCGTGGGCTGGCTGGGGCTCATGGTGATGGGAGTGGCGTGGTGGATGTTCCCCCTCCGGCGCGACGTATATCAAGAAACGAAGGGGCGCTATCACCTGCCGACTGCCTACGCGGTATACTACCTTGTCGTTGGAGGGCTTTTCCTTCGGGTGATTGGTGAGCCCTGGTTTTGGCGGACAGGGCACTCCTTCGCGCGATTCCTGCTCGTCCTCTCGGCCCTAGCGCAGCTCGCGGGTGTCAGCGGATTCGTCGTCGGCGTCTGGCACCGCGTGCGCGCGGTGGGCGACAGCCGATAGGAACAAAGTTCGTGAGTCCCTCCTTTCTCCCGCCCATGACAAAAGAGGGCGCGGAGAGCCGCGCCTTTCTCGCCACCCTCCTCATGCTCGGCGGGTTGGTCCTCAGCTACGGGACGGCCCTCACCTACGGCCTGCGCTACCTCTCCGGCCGGTAGCAGCCGCCCCGCATGCTCCGCCATGCGCCGGTCATGGCTGTTTGGCCCGTGAGATGGACCTCATCTGGCCGCGCTTGAGCGGGAGTCAATTGGCCCATATCCTGGCTTACTTGAAATCGCTCCGGCTTGGAAAACCGTGAGGACTGTCCTGGAGGATGTCTTCTTGAGCGCACGAGGCGTCTTTGCCGCCGTCCTGATGATGGCGGCCCTTGTCGGAGCCACCATCGGCACGGGCGCCTACGTGTTCGTGTACGCGAAGGGCGCCTCCTACCTCACGAACGACCCGGCCGCCTGCGCCAACTGCCACATCATGTCCGAGCAGTATGCCGGCTGGCTCGCGTCGAGCCACCGCCGGTCCGCCGTCTGCAACGACTGTCACACCCCGGCCGGCCTCATCGCCAAGTACCAGACCAAGATGATGAACGGCTGGAACCACTCGGTCGCCTTCACCACGGGCCGGTTCCATGAGCCCATCCGGATCGGCGCCCGGAACCTGGACGTGACCGAGCGAGCCTGCCGGAACTGCCATGAGGAGATCGTGGACGCCATCTCGCCCGCTCACGCGGGGGAAGGCAAGGGGTGCGTCCGCTGCCACGGGTCCGTGGGGCACCTTCACTAAGGCGCAAGGAAGCGGGTGCCGGTCCGCGCCCGGGAGCGGGAAAGGAGGGAAAGCCATGCAGCGTAGTCGGATGGGACTCGTCGTCCTGGTGGTCATCATCGCGGCCGCCGCGATGGTGGGCGGGCTCGCCCTCCTCGTCAACATCATGGAGCGCAAGCAGGAGGCGAGGAATCCCTTCTACCGAGTGGTCGAGCTGACCGACGAGACCGAGGACCCGGCCGCCTGGGGCAAGAATTTCCCCCTCCAGTACGACCGCTACCTCCGCACCGTGGACCAGGTGCGCACCCGCTTCGGTGGGAGCGAGGCCTTGCCCCGCACACCCACCCGGGCCGACCCCCGCTCGGTCGTCGCCCAGTCCAAGATCGAGGAAGACCCCCGCCTTAAAACTATGTGGGCCGGCTATGCCTTCGCCCGAGATTTCCGCGAAGAGCGCGGCCACGCCTACATGCTCGAGGATCAGACCTTTACCGATCGGCAACTCGCGGCCCCGCAACCTGGAACCTGCGCCCACTGCCACGCCTCGGTTTATGTTCCCTACAAGAAATTGGGGGGAGGGGACCTCATCAAGGGCTTCGAGAGGATGAACCAGATGCCCTACACGGAGGCCCGCAATCACCTCAAGCACCCAGTCGCCTGCATCGACTGCCACGCCCCCGACACCATGCAGCTCCGGATCACCCGGCCCGGCTTCATCGAGGGCATCCGTGCCCTCAAGGCCTCCCAGGGGATCAAGGACTACGACGTAAACAAGATGGCCACGCGCCAGGAGATGCGCGCCTACGTCTGCGGCCAGTGCCATGTCGAGTACTACTTCAAGGGCCCGGAGAAGAGGCTGGTCTATCCCTGGGCGAAGGGTCTCAAGGTGGAGGACATCCAGGCCTACTATGATGAGATCCAGTTCAAGGATTGGACTCATGCCGAGACCGGCGCCCCCGTCCTCAAGGCCCAGCACCCCGAGTTCGAGCTGTGGAGCCAGGGCATCCATGCCCGCTCGGGCGTCACCTGCACAGACTGCCACATGCCCTACGAGCGGGTGGGGGCACTCAAGATCAGCGACCACCACGTGAGGAGCCCCCTCCTCAACATCAACCGCGCCTGCCAGACCTGCCATAAGTGGCCGGAAAGCGAACTCAAGAGCCGAGTCGAGCAGATCCAGGAGCGCACCTTCAAGCTGCGGAACATCGCGATGGACGCCTTGATGGCCCTCATCGCCGACCTCAAGGCGGCCCACGCCAAGGGCGCCCAGGGCCCGGCCCTGACCGAGGCCCAGGACTTCCAGAGGAGGGCGCAGTTTTACCTGGACTTCGTCGAGGCCGAGAACTCGACCGGCTTCCACGCGCCCCAGGAGGCGGCTCGCATCCTGGGCGAGTCCATCGACTTCTCCCGCAAGGGCCAGCTGGCACTGCGGAAGGAAATCCAGGCGGCCGCGCCCCAGAGGAGGTGAACACATCGGTGGTGGCGGAGGCGAGGGAGGGCCTCAGCGGATCTTGCTCACCCCCCGGAGAAAACCGGCGACATCCAAAAATG
>CAZPYZ010000046.1:0-13716 GCA_964590215.1 uncultured Dehalococcoidia bacterium
CATGCCTAGTCTCGTGGGCTCGGAGATGTGTATAAGAGACAGTCCCCATCCCACCGCAAGGAAGACCCGCCCTGCTGCACGAAACTCCCCTTTGCCCCACCGAATCGTGGCCGGCCTGCCAGGAACGGCTAGTGGGTCAGTTGCCATGGGCGTAGTCACCCCACCCGGATTGGTGGGCCCGTCCGCCCGCCGTCGGATGCTCCGCGGCCTTTCTCCCCCGCCTGGTTATGCAGCCCCTGCCCACCGCAACGCGCTAAAGCGCGCCCTACGAACCAGGAGTAGTGCCATGGCGGGGGTTGCCAAAGCCACAACCAAGACAAGCAATCCATTAGGGCGTTAAATGGACGCGATCGGGTATTTTCGCCAGCACCCCGGGCAGGAGCGGAATGAAGCTATTCTCACCCTCCCCGAGGCCGAGTCCAGCTTCTTCCGCTATTGCGAAGCCCAGGGCTTCCAACCAGTAGCCAGCTTCATCGACGGCACTTCCGCGTCTACGGACGGGGAACGGGGCTACGCTCAGCTCTGTGAGTATCTCCACCAACCCGGCCGAGGCTTCACGACGGTGGTCTTGCCCCGCATCGAGGATCTCGCGGGCCGGCCCACGGAGTTGCTGCGCCGGCTGCTCGAGCTGGAGTACCTCGGGGCGCGTGTGGTGGCGATGGAGGAACCGGCGACCGATCCTCTTGAAGCCGCGGTGGCCGTGTGGCGAGAGCGACGGAGTCAGGACCGGCTCAGCCGGCGTGCCATGGACGCTCTTCGCACCAAAGCGATGCGAGGCTTTGGCCTCGGGAAGACGCCGTACGGGTATCGCATCGGCGAGAACGGCCGGCTGGAGGTGGTCCCCGATGAAGCGAAGGTGGTGAACGATATTTTCCACACCTACGTGGAGGATGGCCTCGGTCTCCGGCTCATTGCGCGTAAGCTGAACGACTCCGCCGTGTCGACCCGTCGAGGCTCGCGCTGGAGCGTGGTCACGGTACGGGATATTCTGCGGAACCGGACCTACACCGGGACCTACGCCCGTTTCGGGGTGCGGGTCCCCGGCAACCACACGCCTATCGTGAGCCTGGGGCTGTTCCGCGAGGCGCAACGGAAACGAGAATCCAGCAGCGGCCCCCGCACCCCAACTCGTGAGCGCTCCTTCGCCCTCTCAGGGCTGGCCATCTGTGGCGAGTGTGGGGGCAGGATGATCGGCGTCAGCCGCCGGCAGGCATGGTCTCGCAAACGAGACGGCGGCCGCACCGAGGCGGAGTACCGATACTACCGCTGCGGCTCCCGCGTGAATCAAAGCGTCTGTGGTTACCATACGTGGCGCGCCGAGGTACTGGAACGTCAAGTGCTTGAAGCCGCGGGCCAGCGCCTGGAGGGAGTGCCTCACGAAGGCGCCCAACTCCTATGGGCGCAGCCACGGGCGCAGCCACGCGCCTCGCTGGCATCGAGGCTGCGGTCTCTCGACAGCCGGCTGGAGCGATACCTCGACGCCGCCTCCAGGGGTGCGCTGGCGGTGGAGGCCCTGCGGTCCGCGGCCCAACCAGTGATTCGGGAAGTGCGCCGTCTCGAAGCACGCCAGCGAGGATTGGACAGCCTTCGGAAACTTCAGGGAGACCGGGGGTTGATGGAACACGCGTGGTGGCGGCAGCAGCGGGAGGGTCTCCGGCAGCTCCGGCTAGAATGGGCCAGCCTTTCTGGTGAAGAGCGGCGCTTCCATCTGGGCGATCTGCTGGACAAAGTCGTGGTGTATGACGACCGGGTCGAGCTGGTGCTGCAAGGGTGACGGGACCGAGTCAATGAGGTCGAATCTCTGGCAGCGCCCGGCCCGGACCGACCGATGAGAATCGAAGACTTAGTTCCCGAAGAGGTCATCCGGCTGGCCCCCGAGGAGCTCGCCGAGCTTTACCTATCCCGCCAGCAGCACTTCGGTCTGCTTTCTCAGGAACTGGAGCGGCGCCGGGCAAGCCGGCTCATCCACCTTCCCGCGGCGCTGGCGCCGGTGGCGGACGCCGGCCCGCACCAACGAATGATCATCGGCCCAGAGCTTGGCTTCGATATCTACAACTTTCATATCTTCACGTCGGGGCGCGCGGCAGGATCGGACCGGTACCACACTCACGGCGATGCGGTGAAGTACTACGTCGCAGGTCGGGGTTTCGAGATCATCGGCGACCAGCGCTTTGAGGTCAAAGTGGGGGACTGGATGCACGTGCCCGGCAATGTGTGGCACGGGACGGAGAACCCTTACGATGAACCCCTCATCTTTCTGGCAGTTCAGCAGTTCCCGGGCACCTGGCGGCAGGTGCCAACACCGTTCCTGCACCAGCAGGCGCCCCACCTGCAGCCGCCGGAAGTCGGGGACTTGTCGGAGGCGGAGCTCGTGAGGCTGGAGCCGTGGCCTCTGTACACCCTCTATATGCACCACCAGGTGGAGTTCGGACGAGTCCAACTTGAGGTGCAGCGGCGGCGAGAGCAGAAGCGGCTATACCTCCCGGCCGAAGAAGCACCCCTGATGGCGTGGGGCCCGGGACGGCACCTGATCGTGGCCCCGGAACTAGGATTCGATATCTACACCGTGCAGATTTTCATGGACCATCTGCCACCGGGGGCTCGGCATGGGCCCTGGACCGGGGGGGACACCGTGAAGTACTACCTGGCCGGTAGTGGAGTCGAAGTGGTCGGCAACCAGTCCTACGAGGTCCAGTCGGGGGATTTTCTGCACGTACCGGCCCGCACTGTCAATGAAACCCGCAACACTGGTCCCGCCCCGCTGCGCATTCTTTGCTGGCAGCAGCTTCCTGGGACCTTCACTCAGGTGCCGGCGCCCGTCCTCAGCGACGTCGCCCCTGGACTCACTGCCGAGAAAGCAGAGGGCGCGGAGGGGAAAGTATCAGAATCGCCCTCGCCTGTTTCCGGCACCCCAGCAGAATGAAGAATCGCGGGCCCGTTGGCCCTCACCCTAACCTCCTCCCAGAGGGAGACGGGATTTTCAACTCGATCTCTGCGGTCTCCGCGTTCTCCGCGGTGAAATCACGGGCGGAGGGGTGATGGAGTTCGGCCTCTACCTCCGGTCCTTCATGTCGGACCCCACCCGTCCGCTGCACGAGCAGATCGATGACGTCGTCGAAGTCTGCCACGTAGCCAGGGACGCAGGTTTCGCCGCAGTCACCGTCCCCCAGCACTGGGTCTCCTATCCGACGGTCTGGCCGCAGCCGTTCCCCATCCTGGCGCGGCTGGCGCCCGAAACGGGGAACATGCGGTTGGTGGCGGGCATCGTGCTGCTGCCCCTGCATAACCCCGTGGACGTGGCAGAGTCCGTGGCGACGCTCGACCATATTTGCGGCGGACGTTTCACCCTGGGCGTCGGCCTCGGTTACCGGGAAACGGAGCTGGAAGCCGTGGGCGCGACGCGGAGGGACCGGGTGCCCCGCCTCCGGGAGTCCATCGAGATCATGAAACGCCTATGGAGTGGAGAGACGGTGGACTATGACGGCCGGTATTGGCAGGTGCGCCGTGCCAGGATGGGCTTCACCCCGGCCCAGAAGCCCCACCCTCCGATCTGGATGGCCTGTCAGAGCGAGGGTGCAGCGCGACGGGCTGCCCAACTGGGAGATGGCCTGTACCTAGCGCCTCAGGTGGGCTTCGCGGATCTTCCCGCGCTGGTGCAGGCCTACCGCGGTGAGAGCAAGACCGGCTCCGGCGTGGTCGCCCTCACGCGAGGCGTGAGCTTCTCCAGCAGCAAGGCGCAAGCCGTGGAAGAGGCGAAGGAGCGGGCCGCAGCCTCGTACCGAATGTACAGCTCCTGGGACATGCAGGAGGAGACGATGGTGAAGATCCATATCTCCTCAGAGAGCCACGTCGATGATTGGGCGGTTGCGGGCGGACCCCAGGACTGTGTGATGCGATTCCAGACGCTACGAGAGGAGTTGGGTATCGGCTACGTGGGGGTCACATTCCTGAACCTGCCTAAGGACCCATCGGGATACGGAGAGTACCTCCGGCGTTTCGGAGAGGAGGTCATCCGGCCGCTGACCGGACCCTGATGCACCGCTTCGAGTACGTCCGGCCGGATACTGTCCAGGAGGCGACGGCATTCCTGGAGACCAACCACGAGGACTCCCTCGTCCTGGCGGGCGGCACTGCGGTCATCGCAATGCTCTCCCAAGGGATCCTCCGTCCTCGGTATGTAGTGGACATCGGCGGTTTGCCTGGCCTGAAGGGCTTTCGAAGGGAGAACGGGTCCTTCCGCATCGGTGCACTGACTCCCATTGCGATGTTGCATCAGGACCCTTTCGCCCCGGACCTTCTGGCGGAGGCGGCTTCTCAGGTCGCGAGCATCCGCGTCCGGAATGTCGCCACTGTCGGGGGATCGGTTTGCTACGGCGAGCCGCAGACGGACCTCCCCCCGGCCCTGGTTGCCATGGGCGCCCGAGCCCATGTTGAGGGGGCCAGGGGTGAACGCTGGATGGATCTGGGAGACTTCTTTCTGGGGCCATATGAGACAGCGCTGAAGCCAGGGGAATTGCTCACGGAGTTGGAGGTGCCCGTCCCGCAGCCGGACCCTCGCTCAGGGGGAGAGGGGACTGGACGATCGGGCGGCTGCCACATGAAGTTCACCGTTGGTTCCCTCGCCAACAAGCCCATCGCCAACGCCTCCTGCTTGGTACAGCTCGAGGGGCAGCTTGTCCGGGACGCCCGGATCGTTCTGGGCGCGGTCGGGCCGATCCCCATGACCGCTCGGGAGGCCGCGGCCCTCCTCATCGGTCGGCGGCCGGACGAGAAGGGCATCGCGGCCGCTGCGGCCAAGGCCGCGGACGAGTCGGATCCCGTTGAAGACCTGCGCGGCCCCGAATGGTACAAACGCCGCATGGTCAAAGTCCTCACGGAAAGGGCTATTAAATGCGCGCTGCGACGAGCCGCCACCGCGTCTTAGGTCGTTCTCAAAACGTCCTGGAAGCGCGGCAGAAGGTGACAGGCCGGCCGCTCTATGTGGGTGACCTAGAGTTCTCCAACCTGGCCTATGCGCGGATCCTGCGCAGCCCCTACGCCCACGCGCGGATCCTCTCCATAGATGCGTCGGCGGCCCGTGCGCATCCGGGCGTCGTGTCAGTGTTCACCAGAGAGGAGCTCATCGCGTCAGGGTTCGAGCAATACTACGGTTACGTGTTCCGGGATGTCCCCCTGGTCGCGCTGGATAAGGTGCGGCATCAGGGGGACATCGTCGGGGTGGTCGTCGCCGAAGACCTGGTCACCGCCGAGGAGGCCCTGGAGCTTATCGAGGTAGGTTACGAGGAGCTGCCGGCGGTCCTCACTGTAGACGAGGCCCTGGCGCCGGGAGCGCCCCTTATCCACGAAACTATGCGGGCCGTTGCCGGTGACTTGCATCCCGTGGAAGGCACCAACATTTGCCATCACTCTACCCTCGGCTGCGGCCACATCGAGGAGGGCTTTCGGGAGGCGGACCTTGTCTTCGAAGACTCCTACTCCGTCCCCGCGGTGAACCACTGCGCCCTGGAGCTGCACTGCTGCATCGCGCAGGTGACAAAGGAAAACATCACGGTCTGGACCAACTGCCAGTCCCCCTTTCAGTTGCAGCGAGAGCTGGAGCGGATTTTCCACCGTCCTGCTCGGGTCATCGTGCCGTACGTGGGTGGCGGATTCGGGAGCAAGAGCCGGGACCGGCTGGAAGCGGTCTGTGTGGCCGCGGCGATCCAGGCGGGCAGGCCGGTCAAGCTCACCTTGTCCCAGGAGGAGACCTTCCTGACCTTCAAGCGCCCGGCGTTGAAATGTACCCTCAAAACCGGGGTGAAGCGGGACGGGACCATCGTGGCTCGCCACTACCGGTTCTTCCCTGACTCGGGAGGCTACGGGATCAGCGGGCCCCGCAATGCCAACAATACCCTGAAGGTCGCCTCCGGGCCCTACCGCATCCCCAACGTGCTCATCGAGTGCACCTGCGCCTACACCAATACCACTCCGTCTACGCCCTACCGCGGTTTGCCGACGACGCAGCACACGCTGGCCTACGAGACCCAGATGGACCGCATCGCCGGTGAGCTCGGGATGGACCGGGTAGCGCTTCGGATGCAGAATCTGCTGGTGGAGGGAGACATCCATATCACGGGCGACCTGCACCGGTCGGTCCATGCCAAGGAGTGCCTCCAGAAGGTGGCGGATGCGTTGAAAATCGGGGATCCGAAACCAAGACTTGGCCAGCCTGGATGGCTGCTGGGCCGGGGCGTCGCCTGTAGCATGAAGTACACGGTCACGCCATACACCCCGTCGCTCACGGCAGCCGCCGAGATCGCCCTCTGCGCCGATGGCCGGTTCGAGGTCCGCTTCGGGACAGTCAACATCGGCCAGGGTTCCGACACCACCATGGCACAGATCGCCGCAGAAGCCCTTGGTGTGCCCCTGGCCATGGTCCGCACGGTTCATAGCGACACAAGTCGGGTGCCACCCGACACCGGCACGACCTCCAGCCGCTCTACCTATCACACCGGCAATGCAATCGTGGAGGCGGCCGCCAAGCTACGGCATGCGGTGCTTGAGGAGGCTAGTCATCTGGCGGAGGAGGAAGTCGGGCGCCTGGAGTTCACCCGCCGCGGCATCCTTGTGCGACCTGAAGGCGGCGCTGCGGACCGCGGTGCCGGAAGCGCTCGCAGCGCGGGCTTCAGGCCGCCTTCGAGGCGCCTCTCGTTTGAGGAAGTGAGCACCTGGCACGGCGGCGAGATCGCGGCCCAGGGCGAGTGCATCTCCGGCGGGACTTACGTGGCCCCCGACGGTAAGGAATACCCCATCGCCTCCAGTTTCTGGACCTTCGGCGCCGCCGGCGCAGAAGTGGAGGTCTCCACCGAGACGGGCGAGGTCCGGGTATTGAGAATGGTCGCCGCTACCAACGTGGGCACTGCCATCAACCCCCGGTCCGTGCTGGCACAGTTGGAGGGTGGCGCCACCATGGACTTGGGACCAACGCTGTTCGAGCGAATGGTCTGGGACGAGGCGGGACAACTGCTCACCGCAACGTTGATGGACTACCCGCTCCCCACCATGGAAGCGGTACCCGAGTACCAGATGGACTTCGTGGAACACCCCCTGGATGGGGCACCCTTCGGGGCTAAGGGCATGGGGGAGTTCGGGTCGGTGCTCGCCCCCGCGGCCATCGTCAACGCCGTCTACGATGCAACGGGTGTCCTGTTCCACGATCTACCCCTGACTCCAGACAGGGTGTTGGAGGCGCTGGATAAGCGTTGAGGATCTGTAACGCGAGGAAGTATGGAGCAGGGGCACTCTTGCCCGTGCTTACCGGCGGGAGCGCCCGTACTCCATCCGGGGGTGACCAGAAAGCGGACACACATGCTTAAGATCGGCGCGGTTGAAATCTATCCCCTCACCGACGCCCAGGGACCCTTCCCCCGGAAGCTGGACGAGCTTTTCCCCGACGTCGATCCGGAGCAATGGAAACCCTACCGCCGCCGCTACCCCCAGGTCTTCGTGAACGCGAACACCTGGCATTGCCACTACGGCTGCTTTCTGCTCAAGACCGAGAACCGCAACATCCTGGTTGACACCGGCATCGGCTCAGGCCCCGCGGACCCGCGCTACGGCGGGATCGAGGGTGGGCTCGTCGACCGGTTGGCGGATGCGGGAGTGGAACGGGACCAGGTCGATACCGTCTTCTTTACTCACCTTCATTGGGACCACGTCAGCGGCGGATTGAGGGGCGGCGAGCCGACGTTCCCCAAGGCGACCTATTTTCTGCACCAGGCCGACTGGGATTTTCTCCGGGCCGGGTGGAATGAGGCTCGCTTCGCCGACTCTCGCCGGGTGCTCGTCTCCCTGGGCGGGTCCGGCATCCTGACCCTGGTGCAGGGAGAGACAGCCCTAACGACGGACATCACAGCGGTGGCCACCCCCGGCCACAGCCCGGGGAGCATGAGCCTCGTGGTGTCCGGCGCCGGTGATGGGGCTATCATCATCGGCGACGTGCTGCACCACCCGGCGCTGGTGACGGAGCCCCAGTGGACGCTCTTGTTCGATGCTGATCAGCGGCAGGCGGCTGAGACCCGGGAGCGCGTCGTGGACCAGGCGGAGAAAGACCATCTCACCCTTGTACCAGGCCATTTCCCGGCGCCGTGCTTCGGCCGCGTGGTTCGGTCGCGGGGCCGACGCTATTGGAAAGCCGTCGAATGAACCTCCGCGTCACCGTCAACGGCCGGCCACGCCGGGCGGATGTCCCGCCCTGGAGGACGCTGCTGGAGTTGGTACGAGACGACCTGAAGTTGAAGGGAACCAAGGCCTACTGTTACGTTGGGGTGTGCGGGGCCTGCACGGTGCTGCTGGACGGTGAGCCAGCCAGTTCGTGCATCATGCTCGCAGCTCAGGCCCAAGGCTGCGCGATCACTACCGTCGAGGGCCTAGCCCGCGGCCGCCGAGTGCATCCCATCCAGCAGGCCTTTATTGACGAGATGGGCTTTCAGTGCGGCTACTGCACACCAGGCATGCTCCTGATGACCAAGGCGCTGCTTCAGGAAAACGCGGACCCGACGGACGAGGAGATCGCCCGCTATGTCGGGGAGAACATCTGCCGCTGCACAGGCTACCGGCGCATCCTCGCCTCCGTCAAAGCAGCGGCCAAGGCGCTCCGCCGGTGATATCTTTGTCGCGGTTCCCTCTCCCTCTGGAAGAGGGTTAGGGTGAGGGCCGCGAGGCTGGCATCGCCTTGGAACTTACGGACTCCTTCACTGTCGTCGCCCCCGTCGCCACCGTCTGGGAGGTGCTCTGGGACTTCCCGCGGTTGGCCGCGTGCCTGCCCGGCTGCGACCAGATCGAAAGAAGCGGCGACAACAGCTACAGGGCGAGGATGCGACAAGCGATCGGACCTTTCCGGCTGGAGATGGACCTAACCCTGACGGTGGTGGAATTGGCGCCTGGGCAGCGTATCGCCTTCACCGGTTGGGGAGCGGACAGGCAAGGGAACCGGCTGAAGCTGAGCCGGGCGGTGATCCAGCTGACCCCCACCGCGACGGGAGGTACGGAAGTGGGATACGCTGCCGACTTCAACCTGCTAGGAAAGCTGGCCACACTGGGTTATCCCATCGTGAAGCGGAAAGCGAAGGAGCTGGGGTCGGAATTTGGCCAACGGTTGGAAGAAATCATTGTAGGAGGAAGGACCCATGGCTAAACGGCAGAGTATCGACATAGAAGGCGTGGCCCACGGCGCTCCGATCCCTATGGCCTCGAAGATCGGCAATATGCTCTACAGCTCCGGGATCTTCGGCACGGATCCGAAGAACGGCAAGACCCCGGAGACCGTCGAGGAGCAGGCCGAACAGGCCTTCGAGAACCTCCGCAGCCTTTTGAAGGCCGCGGGCGGAACGCCGGAAAACGTCATCTACGTTACGGTGTACATGAAGGATCGGGGCCAGCGGGAAGCGGTCAACAAACCGTGGCTCAAGATGTTCCCGGACGAGCACTCCCGTCCGGCTCGCCACGCCATCGAGACCTCACTGCCGGGGAACAACTTTCTGCAACTGCAGGCGATCGCGGTGCTTGATACTTAGGAAGTGAGGAAGTAAGGAAATGAGGAAGTGAGCGCCGATCTCCCTGAGTTCCATTTTTCCTCACTTCCTCCTTTCCTGAGGTGGAGTGGTGGCTGAGGCGGGCTTGGACCATTTCGTCACCCTCTGCGGGCTCCGGCTGCACTACGTGGATTGGGGCGGGCACGGCCCGCCCCTCCTCCTTCTCCACGGGTTGCAGGACTGCGCACGTATGTGGGACTTCTTCGCACCGAAGATGACGCCCCACTGCCGGGTCCTGGGGCTGGACCACCGGGGCCACGGCGACAGCCAGTGGACGCCCGACCACCACTACTCCTTGATGGACTACGTGGCCGAGGTCGGGGAGGTTGTCGATGCGTTGGGGCTGCAGGAGCCAGCGATCCTTGGGCACTCCGCGGGCGGCAAGAACGCCTTTATCTATGCCGCCCAGGAAACTGCACGGCTCACTAAGCTTGTGATCGTCGACATGGACCCAGACGCCTACAACCCTGGCTCACGGCAGATGTTCAGCCGTTACACCGTGGAGGGCGACGAATGGGAGAGTCTGGATGCAGTTGTGGAGCGGCTCCGGCTGCGGGAGTCTCATGCCCCAGAGGAGACCCTGCGCCACCATGCGGAAGTGCTCACCAACGGCCTCCCCGGCGGCCGCCGGATCTGGAAGCGTGACCGTGGCGTCGTCGATAACTACGAACGCCCCGACGCCTGGCACTACCTGCCGAAAGTCCGGGTCCCGACCCTCATCATTAGGGGCGCCGAGAGCAGCTTGCTCACCCACGACGTGGCGGTTCGGATGCAGCGGGCCATCCCGGACTGCCGCCTGGTTGAGCTTCCCACCGGCGGCCACTGGGCGCACGAGGAAGACCCTGAGGTCTTTGAACTGGCTGTGAAGGAGTTCCTTCTCGAGTAGGCATGAGGCATGAGGTGCGGGGTGCGGGGGGACTCATCCCTCGTACCTCAACTGCTATACTGCGGGGAAGGCAAGGGGACCGGACGGCCGCCGTCCGCCTCTGGGCGGAGGGAGGAAAGTCCGGACTCCGCCAGGCAAGGGTGCTGGGTAACTCCCAGGGGGGGCGACCCCACGGAAAGTGCCACAGAAACATACCGCCCCACCCCGCCCCGCCCCAGGAAGTGAGGAATTGAGGAAATAAGGAAGTAAGGGTGTTGCCGCCAGACTTCCTTAACTTCCTTACTTCCTAATTTCCCGGGGTCGGGTGGGGAGGGGTAAGGGTGAAATGGTGCGGTAAGAGCGCACCGCTCCGGTGGTGACACCGGAGGCAGGGTAAACCCCACCCGGAGCAAGACCAAATAGGGGGACGCTTCAGGTGCCCGGCCAGTCCCCGGGTTGGTCGCTGGAGCCCGCCGGTAACGGCGGGCCTAGATAGATGGCCGCCGTTCGCCGCAGGCGAATACAGAATCCGGCTTACAGGTCTTCTTGTTCTATAGTGGGCACGAGGATGGGTCTCGTTACTCGTACCTCATGCCTTGTTACTGCAATGCGGCCCGTTAGCTCAGGGGACAGAGCAGCGCCCTTCTAAGGCGATGGTCGGGGGTTCGAATCCCTCACGGGCTGCCAGATTCTTGAGGAACAATAACGCCCCCAGCGGGTTCTCACATGCCCGTGCGGGGGCGTTTCGATATGAAGTGGGCTCAGGATCAACCCCGAAGTATCACTTCCATAGCGTCAGCTGCCTCACTTTACACGAGAGGCACCCAGTGATTAGGCCCGGTGGCTATAACGCTCGTGTTATACTCGAAGGTGTGGACGGTCGAGGTGCTGGCCGAGGCTGAGGTAGAACTGAATGCCATGCCGGACCGCGAACAAACGGCAATGCATCATGCCTTCGACAAGCTTGAGAATGAGGGGCCACGACTCCCGTCGCCGCACAGTAGCCAGGTGAAGGGGGCAGGAAGCTTGCGTGAGCTGCGCCCTCGCCAGGGACGGAGTGCTTGGCGCGCGTTCTACCGCCGGCTTGGCGACACCCTTGTGGTCGCGGCGATTGGCCCAGAGGCGCAGAGCGATCGGCCTGGGTTCGATCGGGCGGTCAGGATGGCGCAGGACCGGTTGCAAAAGCGCATAGACGAGAGGGGTGAGTCGGGATGAGGACCACTGCGGACATCAGAAGGGAGCGATTGGAGAAAGACCCCGCGTTTCGTGAGCACTGGGAGCGCACCGCGCTTGCGCGAGCGGTCGCCAATGCCCTTATCCACCACCGCGCCGAATACGGGTGGAGTCAAACCAGGCTGGCTCAAGAAATGGGGATGCGGCAGCCACAGGTGGCTCGCCTTGAATCAGGAGAGCATCCCTTGTCTTTCGAAACCCTGCAACGCGTGTCACACGTTCTCGGGCTTCGATTTATCGTTGAATTGTCCCCGTCTTCGCCCCTCAGAGAGCAAGACCCTTTATCACTGCCCTTGCATAGCACGATTCTCGAAGAAGTCACTACCACGACGGGCGATACGTTGCGAGTGGCCGTCGGGTAGAGAACGTTATGCAGCCTGCGACCTGATCGTGCTCTTTGAAAACGAAGTTCCGCCGGAGATACAGGAGGCGGCAATGCGGACCTGGGACGAGGGTCGGGTCTGGACTGGGTTCGAATCCCTCACGGGCTGCCATACCCCTCCCGTTCCGCGTGGCTTACTGCACCAAGACCGACACGTCGTCCAGCAGCGCGTAGTTTTCGTGGCTGCGCGAGGACTTAGTCTTCATCACGAAGGTCAGCAGCACCGTGCCCCCACCTACAGTCAGGTTCACCGTTTCCTTTTTCCAACTCGTGACGTAGCCGTTTCTCACGCAGTGTTCCCTCTCCGCCAGGACTGTGCTGCCGGAGGAAACCCCTGCGACGAAGCAGTCGTCGTCCATGGGGTCCGTGCCCTCCAAGCGGAACCAGTAGCTTAGGGTTGATGTTCCGGTCGCGGGCAAGGAGACGAACTGATTCACCGAGCCGGTCGTGCTCCCCTCGGCCGGTATCAAACGGGCTCCCTTCGACCCGGAATGCCATCCGCCCGTTGGGGCCGTGCTGGTGATACAGGAGCAGCTATCGCTCCAGCCGCCCGATCCTTCGAAGTTGCCGTTGGTGACACGTTCGCCGGTTGTCCCACCGCCTGGAGTCGGGGTCCTCGTAGGGGTGACCGTCGGCGTCCTAGTGACAGTGGCCGTGGGGGCCGCCGGGCTCCCTGTCGGCGTCGGCGTCAGACCTGAGGGACCCGTCGTTGGAGTGGGCGTCGTCCCCGCGGGGACTTCCGTTGCAGTGGCCGTCGGGAGGCCCGGAGTCCCGGCAGGCGTCGGCGTGGAGGTGGCGCCAGGACCGGGAGTCGGCGTCCGCGTCGGCGTTGCCCCCGGCGGCGGCGTCGGGCCGGGTGCAGAGGCCACCGTGGTGAAGCTGAAGAAGGCGCTCCACTCCACGGGTGTCCCATCGCCCTGGACCCTGGGGCGGACCCTCCAGTGGTACCGGGTGTTGTTCTCCAGGGGGAACCCCGCGGGCACGGCATAGCTGTTTGGCGGGACGGTCACGCCGCCATGGCGCAGCTCCCAGTACACCATCGCCGTCGCGATGGCGGGGTCCGTGAAGAAGTTCGGGTCCTTACTCACCTGCACTTCGTAGTAGAAGACGTCGTTGCGGCTGTTGGCCCACTGTAGCGTGGGGGTCAGGCTAGAAACGGTGCCGCCGTTGCTGGGCGGACCAAGGGAAATCGTGGCACTGCTCACGAGAGGGGTCCGCATGGTCCGTTCTGCCTGGGGGCTCCAGGACGGGTCTTCCAAGCCCACCCCTGTGGTGGCATCAGACACGCGGACACTCCAGGTGTAGGTAATATCGGGCAAGAGCCCGTACCAGCTTGGGGGAGCGGGGATGTCGAAGGAGGCGGCGGGGAAGCCGAGGTAGAGATCCACTCCTGGCCCGTCGTTATTGAACGGAACGACCTTCAGGTGCACCTGGGTCGTCCCCGGCGGGTTGGTCCAGGAGAGGGTTGGCCCGAAGGTGTTCAAAGTCGCGCCGGCTGGCGGACTGACCAGGACAGGCGCAGCGGCAGCGGCAAGGGCCCGGGGCGGCGGGCTATCGCCGGCGGCTGGCAGCGAAGCCACCAGGACGACGACCAGCGCCAGAGCGCCGAGGGAGGCAACGAGCCGAAGGAGCATGGGACGTCTCCTGAGGGGGAAGGCTAAGGC
>CAZPYZ010000047.1:0-13640 GCA_964590215.1 uncultured Dehalococcoidia bacterium
CGGCCTCCGGGCTGATGGCGCGGCTGTCTCGCAGCATGCGCAGCGCTTCAATCTCCGCAGAGGTATCGGTGTGGCCGTAGTCCGTTCCGATGACGAAGTTGTCCTCGCCAGCCGTCTTCAGGAGGTAGGGGATGTCATCGTTCATCTGCAGCGTCACGTAGACCCCGAACTCTTTCAGGGGGTCCGCGCTGAGCTTCCGGCCCTCGGCGGCGAAGCGCCGCTGCGCGTCCGCCAGCATGCCCGGTACCCAGTAGGCGCTGGCCTCCAGGAACCCGAAGCGCAGGCCGGGGAACCGCTGGTGGACATCGCTCATGATCACGGCGTGGCAAGCCCCTACCGAGGCCAGCCGGAACTTCCAGTACGCGGACCCCAGGGCGTTGTGCCGGCTGAGGAGGTCGCACATATAGGGGTTACCGTTGGCGATGTGGACGGCGATGGCCGTGTTCAAACGCTCGGCTTCTTCGTAGAGCGGAAAGAAATATGGGTCCGGCAGCAGCCGCTCGCCTTCGATGCTCCGCATGAAGACCGCGCAGGCGCCGTGCTCCCTGGCGAAGCGCAGCTCCTCCAGCGCATGGGGGATACTGGTCAGGGGAAGCACGCAAGACCAGCGGAGGCGCCCCTTGCCCTGTCTCCAGAGGTCGGCCAGCCAGCGGTTGTACCCCTTGCAAATGGCGATCTCGGCCTCCGGGGAGTCGGCCACCTGCTCGATGAAGATGGTGGAGTGGAGCACCTGGACGTCGATCCCCAGCTCGTCCATGTGCCTGAGCCGCACCTCCACGTCCTCCATCTCCCGCGCCGCCTCGGCAGTGGCGACGTTCCGGCCCAGTTTTTCCGAGAGCGCCACCAGCTCCTGGGCCGTGGCTACCTTCATGGTGGGCCGTCGCAGCTTGCCCTCCACGAGCCACCGCTCCCCCCGGCGGCCCTCCCCGGGGGTCCGCACCGGCCGGTACTTCCGGTCGGATGCCTCCATGAAGTCCCAGGTGTGCTCCGTCTCCACCACATGGGCATCCGCATCGATAATTGGCATGGCGCTCGCCTCCGCTCAGTACTTCCCTCGACACGTTTCCGTCCGGTGGGTCCCGGGGACGTGGCCTGAGGCACTCCAAGGCCGGCCGGTGTGGTGGCCCCAGCGCACGTAGGTGTGCCCGTTCTCGCGCAGTTCTCGTGAACGTTACCTGTCCATCCAGGTATCCGGTGTCGGGTTGCCCTTGGTACCGACGTTCGGGTGGAACCTCCTCACATACGGTTGCCAGAAGTCGAAGGTGGGGGCGTGGTAGATCCACAGGGCGTAACCCATCTCGTTAATGTACCTGGCCTGCTGCCGCCACAGCTCCTTGCGCTTCACGGGGTCGGTCTCTCTTCGCTGGGCCTCTGCGTAGCCCGTGAGCTTGGGGTCGTTGACGTGGTACAGGTTCGTCCCGGAGGCGGGATGAAAGTAGATGTAGAAGTAGTTGTCAGGCTCGGGGTCCGTCGCCCGCCCGGTGCCGTTGGGCGCCATCATGTAGTTTCCGCTGCGGTAACGGCTGGAGATCTCGGTACGCTCCCTCACCGCGATGTCGATCTGGATGCCCACCCGCTTCAGCTGCGACTGCAATAACTCGATGTCGCTGAGGAGCTGTTTCCCGGACGCCGGGCTGTAGAGCGTCTCGATGACGATGGGGTTTTCGGTATAGCCGGACTGTCGCAACAGGCGTCTCGCTCCTTCCGGGTCGTACGGCTGTAAGGCCTTCATCTCCTCTTCGCTGAAAACCCCGGGGACCCCGCCATTCATGGCCCAGGAGCCCTGCCCCCTGGTGAAGGTCCGGACGAACTCCTCCTTGTCCGTCGCCAGCAGCATCGCGCGGCGGAAACGGACGTCGGTGAAGGGAGGCACATTCACGTTGTAGTAGAACCGGAGCGCGTTCCACCCCAGGGATCTGACGAACCCCGCCTCCGGTGCGCCGCTCTGCAAACGCTCCGCGTCCGACAGGGTATCCACCCCCGCGAAGATATCGAGTTGCTTCGCCTGGAAGGCGGCCACCGCCGCAGCGTCGTCGACGAGGACGATGTTGTGGACTTCGTCTACGTAAGGCTTACCCGCTTCCCAGTAGTCCGGGTTCTTCTTGAAGACCATGAGCGCATCGGTTTTCCAGGCCGCCTTGTCCAGTTGCCAGGGCCCGGTACCGACGGGACGCTCATTAAAATCCCCGTCCTGGTTATAAACCTCGTGAGGCATGACCGCGAGCTCGGGGGTGGCGGCGTAGGTCACGAAGGGGGCATAGGGCTCCTTGAAATGAAGGATCCCAGTGTGGGGGTCGGGAGTCTCAACCCGTTCCATCCCATGCAGTTTGAACGCGATCTGGTTGGAGCGAGGGAACTTCACCTCCTTGAAGGGGCCGGTACGGGCGATGTACTCAAAGGACCACTTCAGGTCTGCTGAGGTGACTTCACGGCCGTTGACCGGTGGCAGATTCGCGAACTTGACGCCCCTCCGCAAATGAAAGGTGAATGACTTGCCTTCGGACCCCGCTTCCCACCGCTCCGCCAGCCGGGGCTCGATTGCAGGCTCGTCGTAGGGCTGATTCGGATCCGACTTGAAGCTGAGGAGACTGTCGAACACCCGTGACGAGAGAAACCCCGCCTCGGCGCGCTGGGCCTGGGTGGGGTCCAGGGTCGTGTAGTAGCGGGTATCCCGCAGCTTCAGCACCCCACCTGGCTTTGGCTGAGAGCCATCGCCCTGGGATGCCGGCGATGGCTGGGGCCCGCAGGCAACCGTGACAGCGGCCAAAGCCAAGCACCACAAGATCCTCATGCTGTGCCTCCGTTCCCCCCCACCAGGCCTACTGTCAGCAACCCTCGCCGTCCAGCCAAGCCTCCTCGAGTCCACTCCCGCCGCCCGTGGAGTCGGGCGGACGCAGGCTCTTGACCCGGCAGGAGTAAAACCGGTTGTAGCTCAGGTTGTACACCGGGATGTACGGCATCCCCTGATAGAGGAGCTCCAGTTGCTCGTCGATGAGCCCTTTACGTTTGGCCGGATCCACCTCTCTGGCCTGCTGGTCCGCCAGCGCGTCCACCTTCGGGTCGTTGAATCCAGTCCAGTTCGCGCTGCCCCCTGTCCGTACCGCGGCGTTCACAAAGTAATCCACCAGAAATGGCGGTGTCGCGGCTCCCCACACTGCGTCGAACCCTCCCTTTGCCAGCAGCACCTGGGTGCTTGTCACGGCCCCTTCCACCTCGATCTGTGCCGTGATTCCTACCCTTTTCAGGTTCTGCTCCACGACCTCGGCTTCCTGGGCGTACTTGGCGACGGTCTGCATCACGAACTGGATGTCCCCAGGGCGGTAGCCGGCCTCGACCAGGATTGCCTTCGCGCGATCCGGGTCTGCCCTGAACCGCTCCTTGGTCTTCGCGACGGGCCAGGCGTACTCCCGCAACGGTGAGGGGATGAACCCCGAGTAGACGGCCCCACCCTGGAGACTCCCATTGATGACTTCGTCCCGATCGATAGCCAGAGAAAGGGCTCTCCGGACCCGTACATCGTCAAAGGGCTTGCGGGCGGTGCTCGGGAAGAGACCGAAGATGGTGGCTCCCACCCGCGGCACGTACTGAAGCTTGGTCGTCTGACGCAACTGTTGGGCATCGTGCTCCCGGTAGGAGATGGCCGTATCGTCCAGGAACCCGGCACGCATCGCGGCCAGATCTGCGGAGTAGTCCGGCACGTTAATAACTTCCGCCCCGTCCATGTACGGCAGGGATTTGCCGTCGCCGCCCATCCGGTAGTGGGTGGGATTTCGTTCCACCACGAGATGTCCGGGCTTGAAGTCCTTGACCATGAAGGGCCCGGTGCCCACCGCCGCAGTCTTATAGCCGCCAGGCTGCTGCGCAAGCTCGGGAGGCACGATGACGTTATGCTCTTCGACGATTTTCAGCAGGAAGTCCGGGTCCGGCGCCTTGAAGGTGAGGATCACCGTGTGCGGGTCGGGTTCCTCGTGTTCCACTCCCTGCCAGAACGTCCGGACCGCCCCGCCGCGCTTCTGGTACTCGATACTCCACCCAACATCCGCAGCCGTGAACCCTCGGCCATTCACCGGCGGGATGTTTTGCCAGCGAACGTCCTTCCGTAGCTGAAACGTCCAGGTGAGTCCATCCGGAGCCATCTCCCAGGACGCCGCAAGCCCCGGTCCCAACACCGTGTCCTCGTAGTAGCACCCCCGGGGCTGGAGCAGGCGCTCATAGACGTAGTAGGCGTTATAGAACCTGCCACCCGGGTCGACGAGGGAGAGGTTGGAGGGGTTGTTGGAGTACTTGAAGACGCCGCCTCGCACCGCAGGACCAGGCGCCCGCCAGTGCTCCTTGCCGGACTCGCATTGCAGGTGGAGGGGGTTGTCTGCCTGGAGCTCGAGCTTGGACTCCGCCTCGATTCCCGCCGGCCTTGTGGCTGCGCCGCAGCCGGCCAGGAACACACTTGCCATCGTTATCATCGTTACCGCCCGCACCAACTGTCGCATCGCCTAGTTCTCCAGCCAGCTATCTGTCACGGGCCAGGTCAGGTTTCCCCAATTGGGGGCGTAGTTCCTAACATACGGATGCCAGAAGTTGAAGTCTTTATCGAAGAAGATGGCCAGTCCCCAGGCCTGGTCCGCGATGTGGCGCGCCGCCTCCCGGATGATCTCCCGGCGCTTGGCCGGGTCTGGCTCGCGACGCTGGTTCTCCAGCATCGTCGTCAACCTTGGATCGTTGACCCCCCCGTAGTTGCTGGGGTCCGATGGATGGAAGGTCCCATAGATGTACGAATCGATATCGCCCTTAACATTCTTGCCGCGGAAGGTAATGTCGAAGCTGTCGCCCCGGGTCAGGGCGACGTATTGGGCGTGATCCCCAAACATCTTGATACTCAGATTGATACCCGCCTTCCTGAGCTGTGACTGCATCAGCTCGGCCTGGCTGAGATGAGTCTGGCCATAGGCCTGGGAAGCGAAGAACTCGACGTCGAGCCCGTTGGGATAGCCTGCCTCCGCCACCAGACGCTTCGCCTCAACAGGGTCGTGGCGCAGGATCGTCCGAACCTCTTCTTGCGTGAAGGTGTCCTGAAGGGCTCCTGCCAGGGCGACGCCACCCTCTCCCTCGCCGAAGACCTTGATGTATTCCTCGCGATGGAGGGCAAGAGAGACGGCTCGGCGAATGCGAATATCGTTGAAAGGCGCCCGCCGCACGTTCATATAGATGTTGAGCGGCGTCGGGCCCAGATACTCATACTTCACCGCCTCCGGGTTGGCGCCCGCAATCTGCTTCGCCTCCTGGGGTGTAATGGAGTGGCCGCCTCCACCCCCAAGGATATCCAACTGCTTGACCTTGAAGGCGGCGAAAGCGCTCGAGGCCTCCGGCACGATCCGTGCCTCGATGTTCTCGATGGACGGCTTTCCGGCCTGCCAGTAGCCAGAGTTCTTCCGAAGCACCCATCGGGTCCCTTTCTGGGAGCCGGGTTCGTCCAGCACGTACGGCCCAGTACCTACCATCCGGTTCTCGAAGCTGCCTTCCTTGTCGTAGATCTCGCGCGGTGTCACGTGGAGGTAATCTGTCGCAGCGTAGTTGAGAAACGGGGCAAAGGGGTTCTTGAACCGGATAATGACGGTGTACTGGTCGGGCGTCTCGATCGCCTCCATTCCGTCAAAGAACTCCGAGAACCGGCTCGGGGGCAGGTTCTTCTGCCTGAAGTCCTTGAACTCGCCCGTTCGGGCCATGTACTCATAGGTGAACTTCACGTCTGCGGCGGTTAGCTCACGGCCGTTCACCGGCGGATGGTCAGTGAACTCGACGCCCCGCCGGAGGTGGAAGGTGAACGTTCGGGCGTCGGAAGAGACGTCCCAGCGCTCGGCCAGCTCCGGCCGAAGCGTCAGCTCACCATATGGAACGTCCGGGCCGTACTTGAAGCCCAGCAGGCTCTCGTAAACCTGAGCCTCGTACTTGTCGTTGATGTGGTTGTTTCCGACGATGCTGACATCCCAGCTCACAGGATCGGACGTGGCCCAGGTCTTCAGGGTTCCCCCTGACCTGGGTCGCGATCCGTCCGCGGTCGATCCCGCAGGGGCCGCTGGGCCCGCACAGGCGGTGAGGACCAGCACGCCCGCTGCCAAGAGCCAACTGTATCGAAGCATGTGGGGCTCCTCTAGAGGCCGTAGAACGCCTGCGGGTTGCTCTCCAGGATCTTATACGCCACGGTCTTGCTGATCCTGCCCTGGTCGGCCCAAGCCCTCACCTCGTCCAAGGCGCTCAGATTGGCGGAGATGTCCGTATGGCTGTAGTCGGTGCCGATCATGAGGCTGTCCTCCGTCCCGAACTTGAGCAGGTATTCGACATCGTCAATCGGGTCGATCGTCACGAACAGCCGGTTAGAGCGGAAAAGATCCGGCTCAAGCTCGAACAGGTCCGGCAGCCTGGTCCCCTGCCCTCGCAGGGCCTGGCGCTTGGTCGCTCCCCGCATCGACAGGCTGTAGGGGATCCACGAGGCCCCGGCCTCGATGAACCCGAACCGCAGTTTCGGGAACTTCTGCGGGATGCCCGCATTCAACAAATTACTGAAGGCTCCCAAGATGGGGACCCCTCGGTCCCCGCCGGGGTCTCTCCCCGGGTGGCCGGTATGGATGCAGATGGGCAGGTCGAGGGAGCTGGCCTCTTCGTAGACCGGGAAGAACCACGGGTCGCTGATCGCGCGGTCGAGGTCGAACCCCCGCTTGTAGATGCCGCAGGCCCCGTGGGCCTTTGCCCACCGCAGCTCTTCCACGGCCTTGCCGGGAGAGAGCAGGGGAAGCATGGCTGCCCACCGCAGCCGGCCATTGGTCTCGACGCACTTGTCCGCCAGCCACCGGTTGTAGGTTGTGGTGAGGGCCCACTCCGCCTCGGGATTCGTGGTGTGATAGCGGATAAAGAAGGTCGGGAAGATCACCTGCACGTCCACGCCCAACTCGTCCATGTGCGCCACCCGGCCCGGCAGGTCCTCCAGCTCCCGTCTGGCCCGCGGGGGGTGGTTCACCTCGTCCCGCACCGCCCGGGCCTGCAGCCTGCCCTCGACCATCCAGAAACGGTTCCTCCCCGGGTCCAGCCCGGCACGCCTTACCTCCTCAGGAGACGGCGAGATGGTAACCGGCCGGTACCTGGAGTAAGGGCCGCCCTCAAGGCGTTCCCAGGTGGTCTCCGACTCGTCGATGTGGGTGTCAGCGTCAATGACTGGCATAAGTCAACCTCGGCTTGAATCTTTGCGGACTATAGACCTGGCCCGCCACCGAGGTCAAGCGCGCATTGACCATTTCAGGTATTTTCCTGTATGGTGCGCGAAGTGGCGATTCACCCTATGAAACAGACCATGGAGCGCGGGGCATCAGTCCAGGCGGTGGATCGGGCCGTCGACATCCTCTATTGCCTCGGCGCGGCACCCGGACCGTTGACCTTGACGGAGATCAGCCGGCAGACGGAGCTAGATAAGGCCACCACCCATCGCCTGCTCCGGACGCTCCTCGCGAGAGACCTGGCCTCTCGCAGCGAGCCGTCAGGTCGCTATGCGCCAGGACCCGGAGCGCTCCGCTTGGGGGTCGGCTTCCTGGGCGGACCTGACCTGCGCACCATGGCGAGACCCTACATGGAACGGTTGGTCGCCCTTGGCCAGGAAACCGTGGGCCTTGGCATCCTGGCGGACGGACAGCACGTCTACATCGCTCAGGCCGAGAGCCCTGAGGAACTCCGCTGGGTGGTGCGTATCGGTGTACCGGTGCCGCTGCACATGGGAGCGGGCCCAAGGGTGCTGCTCGCCTACCTGCCGGGCCGGGAGCGCGACGCCATCATCAGAAAGCTCGTCTTCGACGATGTCGGGCCCTCGGCCCCCAAGAACGAGGACGAGCTCCGAGACGTCCTTTCGGAGATCCGGCGCACGGGGACCTCGCTGGCCCGTGGCGAGCGGATGGCGCACAGCGTCGCTATGGCAGTCCCGCTGCTGGGAAAAGGGGAACGGCCCGTGGGAACGCTGGTGCTGGGCGGCGCTGAGGTCCGGCTGACCAGCCAAGTGCTAGACGCAATTCGGGAGCCGATGCTGGCGGCGAGTCGGGAGCTTTCGCGACAATTGGGCTATACAGGCATGCTGCCCTAACCTTGCAAGCCAGTCGACCAATCTGGAAGGGATTGCTCACGCTTGGCTTGACCAGGCGCTCTATTGGACGAGAGGAGAACCCCATGGGCGTGGCAGGCAAGGTCGTCGTTGTCACCGGAGGGGCGATGGCCATCGGCCGTCACGTCGCCTGCACCTTCGGCCAGGCGGGCGCCAGGGTGGCCGTGGTGGACATCGCCCCCATGGCGGAGGTGGAGAAAGACCTGCAGGGAATGGGGGCCGAAGTCTTCACCGTCCCCACCGATATCCGGGAGGAAACGCGGGTGCAGGCCATGGTCAGCCAGGTGGTCCAGCGCTTCGGCCGCATCGACGTCCTGGTGAACGACGCGGCGGTGGTCACCCACTTCCAGGAAGGGAGGCCCCGGTGGCCCCGCCTCAGGGATATGGAAAAGGCTTTCTGGGACCAGGTCATCGACACCAATTTGGGCGGCACCTTCCTCTGCTGCAAGCATGTCCTGCCTCACATGGAGGCCCAGCGCTCCGGCCACATCATCAACTTTGGTCAGAGCGGAAGGTCAGCCAATATCGGCTCCGGCGCCTACGGAGTCTCCAAGGCCGCAATCCAGATCTTCAGCCAGTACCTCGCGGAAGAGGAACGGGAGTTTAACATCTGCGTGATCAGCTTCACCCCCGGCGCCACCATCGCGGGGGAACACGCCGCCGAAGAGGCGCGTAAGCGGATGCCGGGTCCTGAGGTGGTGGGGAACTCCGTGGTGGAGGCGGCGGAGCTCCCGCTGGAGCAGTCCGGCAAACAGTTCACGGGCCAGGGCGGCCGCCTGCACCTGGTTGCCTAGCGAACCCAGGAGGGCATGACGATGAACTGGTCCAGAGGATGTGTGGCCCTGTTTGGAGCTGCCCTGCTGCTCCCCGCGTGCGCCAGGCCGGGCCCGCAGGAGGCGGCGCCTGCCGGCCAGGAGGTGGCCCAGCGAGCGCGGGAGGCCACTTGCGAGCCGGGCAAAGAAGTGTGGCGCTCCCCGGGCCCGCCCCAGCGGGGTGGGGTCTTGGTGCGGTCCGCGGATCGGGGCGATCACCTGGACCGGCTGCGGGGGGGCCGTGATAGCGGGGCTGCGACTCCCCAGGTCTACAACACCCTGGTCCAGCTACGGGCCTGTTTCGCCCAGGACCTCGAGGTAGCCCCCAGCCTCGCCTCCTCGTGGCAGCTCTCGCCGGAGGGCCGAGCCTACACCCTCAAGCTGCGAGAGGGCGTGCGCTGGCACAACAAGCCCCCCGTGAACGGGCGGGCCTTTACCTCTGCCGACGTCGGCTGGACCATCGAGGCCCAGAAGGCGGGAGGACAGTTGAAGTCCTACTGGCAGAACGTCGGGTACGAGACGCTTGACCCCTCCACCGTGGTGCTGCGGCTGCCGGAGCCACAGGCCGATTTCCTGAAGAAAGTGGCGGCCCCCAGCAACCTGATGCTGCCCCGGGAGATCAAAGAGCAGTACGGCGACTTTCGCACCGTGGCCGTGGGGACGGGCGCCTTCATGTTGAAGGAGTACACCCCTGACCAGGGGTCGGTGCTGGAGCCCAACCCGGACTACTACGAGGTGGGGGCCGATGGCCAGAGGCTGCCCTATGTGAGCGAGGTCCGGTCCGTCATGTTCGCCGACTATAGCGCCCAACTCGCGGCCCTCCGCGCCGGCCGGGTCGACACCACCAGCCTTCAGGGCCTGTTCAAACCGGACGCGGACCTGCTGCTCCAGAGCGGGGCAAAGTTCCGGACCTGGGACGTGGTGGCGTTCACCCATTCTTCCCTATTCTTCAACCTCTCCAGGAAACCCTTCGACGATCTTCGAGTCAGGAAGGCGGCCGCCCTGGCCATCGACCGGGAGGAGGTCATCGCCACGCTCCACGGGTCGGCAGTCCACTCCGGGTTCGTGCCGGCCTTTCTGCACGAGCACAAGTGGCCCGAGGAGAAGCTGAAAGAGCGGTTCAAGCCCGACCGGGAGCGAGCGCGCCAGCTGCTGGCGGAGGCCGGCTACGGCGGCGGCACCCCGGAGTTCGAGCTCAAGAGTTCCTCCCAGTTCGCCCAGGAGGCCGAGGTGGTCCAGCAACACCTGGCGGCCGTCGGGATCAGGAGCAAGGTCGATGTGATCCCGGGTACCTTCACCGCGATGATGCAGACGTTGGACTATGACATGGCGTGGGGTGCCAGAGGCGGGGTCCTCTTCCTGGATTACTGGATGGGCGACTACCTCCGCACCGGCGGGCCGAGCAACGATACGAAGTTCAGCGACCCCCAGATCGACGGGCTGGCGAAGGCCCAGGCCAGCGAGTTGGACCCTATCAAGCGCAAGGCGATGACGGACGAAATCCAGGAGCTTCTGTACCGCCTCATGCCCTGGGTCCCCTCGCAGTCACCTATCTATCACCACTTCGTGTCGTGCCGGGTGAAGAACTACATGTTTATCCAGCCCGGCTACAACCAACCGTCTCCCTTGTATGCGTGGATCGATGCCAAGGGCTGTTAATGGATGGCCTGTTCCTCGGCGGGTTGCACACCTGTGGCACAGGCGCCGCCGGCGGCGCCGGGCAGGCGAGGGCCCGGGCGGATAGCCTAAAACGGGAGGTATTGCGGGCCTGATGGGGCTCTTGGCGGCAGCTCGTACTCTCTGAGGAGGTCGTTGGCATGGCAAAGCAAGGGTTCAAGGTAATGGATTGTGACATCCATGTGACGGAACCCGGGGACCTGTGGGAGAAGTACCTAGAACCCCGGTACCAGGACCGGGCGCCCCGGTTCTGTCTCGGCATGGACGCGCCAGGGGTGCGCTGGCGGTTTGAAGGCAGGGCCTTCCCGGCGTATATGGACCTCCCCGAACGGCAACGAAACCAGGCGATCCGCAGCGCCAACGCGCGGGTGCGCCACGTCGCGACCGGGCGCTACCGAGATCCGGGGGAGGACCTGCGAGGAGAGGACCCCACGGCAATGCTGAGGGCCATGGACGTGGAAGGGATCGACGTTTCCATTGTCTTCCGGACGCACGCCTCCCACGTCACCGGCATTGACGGGCTGGACCCCCAGCTCTCAGCGGCGGTATGCCGGGCCTACAACAACTGGCTGCGGGACTACTGCAACGTCGACTCAGCCCGACTGAAGCCCGCGGCTGTGCTGCCCGCCCACGACGTGGACCAGGCGGTGATGGAAGCCAGACGGGCGGTACGGGACTTGGGGGCAGTCGCGCTGGTGCTGCCCAACCATCCAGTGAACGAACGGGCCTGGTACGACCGCTACTACGATCCCCTTTGGGGGGAGGCTGAACGGCTGGGGGTACCCATCGCCTTCCATGGCATCCAGATGGCCTACCAGGAGCACCTGGGCCGCCGCTACAAGGACAACTTCGCGCTGGTCCACGCGGTGGCCCACCCCGTGGAGTTGATGTTGGCCCTGGGCTGCCTGCTCACCGGCGGGGTTTTTGCCCGCTTCTCGGGGCTTAGGGCAGCCTTCCTGGAGGGCCATTGCAGCTGGGTGCCCTGGTGGCTCTGGTGCCTGGATGAACGGGTGGAGAAGTTCGGCAATCAGGAGCTGTTCCCCTTGAAGGAACAGCCCAGCGCCTACTTCCGGAAGCACTGCACTGTGTCAGTAGACCCCGACGAGCACCTGCTGCCCCACACTATCGCAGCCCTGGGAGATGACAACATCGTTATCTCCACCGACTGGCCCCATGACGACTCAGCCTACCCCAATGCGATCGATACCTTCCTGGGTCTCGAGGGGGTTAGCGGCGACAGCAAGCGGAAGATCCTCTGGGACAACTGCGCCCGCCTGTACCATCTGGATTAGGGACGCACCTATCCTCGGGACTCAGTGGAGGAGGGACGCCAACGAAGGAGGACATGCGATTGGTCGATTGCGAAATGCACAACCTGTTACAACAGGGCTCGATTCCAGGGTCCAGAAACGGGTCTGGATGGTAACCCTGGTGGAAGACAGACATGGTGAAGGAAGGGGGAGGCACTCATGAGTGTGGTTTCATCAGTACGTGAGAATGAGAGCTTCCGGGGGCAGCAAGAAGTGCTTATCTCCGCGGACTCTCACGTCATCGAACCCATCGATCTCTGGGCGGAACGCGTGCCGGGCAGGTTGAGGCAGCGGGCGCCGGTCTTCCGCCCACGGCAGGGTGACAAGCCCGGCGCAGAGGACCCGGCGAACCGGGCCCGGATCATGGAGGAAGATGGGGTCAGCGCGGAAGTCCTCTACCCCACCTACGGCCTGGGGCTCTTCGGCCTGGAGGACCCGGATCTGCAGGAGGCCTGCTTCGAAGTCTACAACGACTGGGCCATGGGCTACTGCGCCCACCACCCCGGCCGCCTCGTCGCGATCCCGTGCATCCCCTGCTACGACATCGACCGCGGTATCAAGGAACTGGAGCGAGCCACCAATGGGGGAATGAAGGGAGGCCTCATCTGGCAGGTCCCGCATCCCGACTACCCCTTTACCTCCGGCCACTACGAACCGTTGTGGGAGGCCGCCCAGGCCCTGGATGCGCCAGTCAATATCCACATTCTCACCGGCTTCAACTACACCAAAGACCCCGCTCGTCGCACCGGCGTGGAGCAGTTCCGCTCCACCGTCAACCTCAAGACCTGTGAGGCCGCGGACGTGCTGGTCTACCTCATCTTCGGGGGTGTGCTGGAACGCTACCCCGGCCTCAAGATCGTGGTCGTCGAGAGCGAGATCGGCTGGATGCCCTTCTACCTGCAGCAGTGGGACTACTACTACCACCGGTTCATCAAGGACGCGCAGCGGTTGATCAAGGAGCCGCCCAGCTTCTACTTCAACCGCCAGGTCTACGCCACGTTTTTCAATGACAACGTGGGGGCGCACAATTTCGCCTGGTTCGGACATGACCGGTTCATGTGGTCCAACGACTTCCCCCATGGCAACACGACCTGGCCCAACTCCCGAAAGGTCATCGAGCGGGACCTGGGCGGGCTGCCTCCAGACGTGCGGTCCAAACTCGTCCGGGAGAACGTGCTCAAGCTGTACAACCTCCCGGTTCCCCAGCCCATAGGAAGCTAGGAAATCAGGAGTTAGGACGGTTGGGGGACAGAGCCGGAATGGTCGAGGCGCGATTCCCGTCACTTCCTTACTCTCTACCAAAACAAGGAGGCGCACCCATGGCAACCCAGACCGAGGCGAAGCCCAAGGCGGAGGTCTTCGAGCTGAAGGCCCCCATGCTCTCCCAAGGCCGCTACGACTCTATGCTCACCCGCAGCGACGGGCTCAGCGTTCGCATCAAGGTCTACGCCGAGGGCGGCGAGAACGCGATGCATTTCCACAACAACGAGGACCACACATTCATCGTGCTTCAGGGGCAGGCAACCTTCCACCTGGAAACCGACGACAACGTCCAGGTCGTGAACAAGTACCAGGGGATCATGCTCCCTCGGGGAGCGGCCTACTACTTCCAGTCCTCTGGCGACGAGAACCTCGTCCTCTTGCGGGTCGGTTCCCCGGGCTACCGGGGCGAGGGTGGCCGCATGAACCCGAAGGGCGGTGAGCTTC
>CAZPYZ010000048.1:0-13521 GCA_964590215.1 uncultured Dehalococcoidia bacterium
CTATCGTAGGCACGGGCGTGTGGGTGGCGCTCCAGGAAGCGCTGGCGGGTTAGCGGGTTGACGTCGGCCCCCGCCACCAGTTGGATCTGCGGCATCGCCACCATGGCGGGCAAGACCTGGGATCCGCCGACCCCGATCCCGGCGATGCCGATCTTCAGAGGGCGTTGCCCCGAGGCTCCCGAAGGGACCCCTTGCCCGTCTGTCATCGAAAGCTCAACATGCGGCGGAGGCCGCCACTCACCGGGAATGACCTCGCGCCGCCGCCCGTCTTTGCGAACCTCCCCAGCCCTACCGGTACGCCTCCTCCGGCATGCGGAACTGCACGCCTTCGCGGTCCAGCTCTCCCTGGTAGATCTTGCGGATCATCGGGTCTTCTTCTGAGTACTTGATGATCTTCCCGCCCTCGGAGAGCCCCAGCAGGTGGGGGTTGTTCTGCTCCTCCGGCTCGTCGCCATCGCGGCCGGTGTCCCCCGTCGGGCCGCCCCAGTAGTTGATGAACCGCAGCGGCTCCTTGCCCACCGCGAAATGCTGGTGAAACCAGTCGCCACCTCCCGGAGCTGCGGCGACCATCCCGCCGGGGACGTAGTCCTGCCGCTTGACGTACTGCTCCATCCCCACCTCCCAGGGCCGGGTGCCTATCGCCTTGGGCCAGGTGAAGCTGTAGCCCTTGCCACGCAGACAGACGATGACGGCGCCGGACTCGTGGTAGTGGCAGCGGGTGTAGCGGCCGCTCCAGTACTCGGCGATGAACCCGCCCATCGCGGCGTCGACCTCGTAGCCGGGGTACCCAGGCTGCAGCCGGCGGGAACCGGGCGCTCGCTGATTGTCCAGCGGCAGCTCCGTCCCCACGATGTCGGGGTAGAGGCCAGACCGCAGCATCGCCCGTCCCTTCACCGGGTCGTGCTCCACGTCGTCTTTAGCCTTGAAGAACTCGGGGCTGCCGTCCCAGCGCTCGGAGAACTCATAGTCGTTGTCGAAGACGAACCGGTGGCTCTGAAAGATGTTGATGATGAGAGGGGAGTTGTTCGCGGCCAGAAGCAGTGCCGGGCTGGAGGCCGCGTTGACGAAACGGAAGCTGGCGTTGATGGGGACCATGAAGAGGCTGCCTGGCTGCCACTCGAAGACCTGCTTCTTGTTCGCAGGCGAGGGCGCCTGCGCCACATCGCTGCGCCACACCTCGGTGCTCCCCCGCCCTTCGATGACCAGGTAGAACTCGTCGTACAGGTGCTTGACGGGGCTGGTCGCCCCGGAGGCCGGCACCTCCACCACGAACATGCCCTTCTTGCGCTCGATGCCGTCCAGCACGATGAAGCTCCCCTTCGCGCCCATGCGCTTCCATTCGCCCAGGGGCAGCTCGCGACTGTCGTAGACCCCGATGCCTCGGTAAATGGGGATGCCTTCCTCCTGCATGAACCGCTCATAGGGGCTCAAAGGGATGCGCCAGGTGCGCTGGCCGAGGGTCTCGCCCTCCCTAACGGGCCTGAAGGAGCTGCGTGTGGTCATGGGGCCTCCCTGCGCCGGTTAAACCGGCGCGGTGTCGTGAATGAAAGACTTATACGGTGAAGGAGTAGCGACCCGCACCGGCCCCGAGCCGTGCGCCGGCGCCTGTGAGGGCGCAGGCGAAGCGTCGGCAGGGGTACGAGCAGGCCCGGGTATTGAGCCGCGCAAGCCATGCCCCCGTGGCGAGAGCTGCGGGTACTTCGGGGTGCCGACGCCGTGGAGGTAGGCGGAAGGTGGCGCCGGATGTGTCGCCAGCGCGAGGCACATCGGGACCCCGCGCGCTCAGAGACCCCGTGCATGCACAGCAGCACCGCGCACGGGAACCGGGAGGTCCCATGTTCCTCTGTGGCGGAGGGAGCCGCAGACCGCATCGGGACAGTCTAAGGACACACGCCGATGACCCACGGACGTGGGAAGTCGGACAGCCCCATCGTACCGGAGAAGCCGCCGAACAAGGCCGAGGGACCGGCCGCGGAGGTGGTGGAGGGAAGGGAGCTGACCAAGGGGAACTCGCCCCGGCGTAACGCGCTCCGGACACAGGGCCGGGAGGGTGCGCCCAGCGCGCTGGAGCGGGTACGTCAGGCAGCAAGGAAGGACAGGAGGCAGCGGTTCACCGCGCTGCTGCATCACGTCTACGATGTCGAGCGGCTGCGGCGGCGTACTTCGCGCTGCGGCGGGAGGCTGCCGCCTGGGTCACCGGCGAGGCCGCCTGCGGGCCGGCGCAGGCCAGGGCCGCGAATGCTTCATATCCCACCTCCTGTCGGCGAGAACGGCCCAAGTCCGGATGACCTGGGCGTCTTCCAACCTTAATACGCGCTTGGCGTCCGGTTTGTTCGTAGTACGCGCTTGGCCCCTTCCTCGCCCTACTTGTCCAGCCAGGCCATGAGGAAGGCTCGGCTCCGGAAGCCGCCCAGGTGCGGGCTGGCGTTCTGGACGTAGGGGTGCCAGAACCACCAGCGGGGCTGGTAGACGAGGTAGATGTAGTAGACGTTCTCGGCCACCCGCCGGGCGATGGCCCGCAGGATCTCTTCCCGCTTCTTGGGATCGGTCTCGGCGCGGCTGGCCAGCACCAGCCGGTCCAGCTCTGGGTCATTGACGCGGCTGTAGTTGAGGGCGTCGCCGCTGTAGTAGCGCTGCCAGATCCGGGTATCGGGGTCGTCGGCGGGGCCGCCGGTGCCGCCTTGGTCGAGGTCGAACTGGTAGTTGCGGCGGAGGCGGCGCTGCTCCGTCCGTTCCAGCACCTTCAGGTCGACGTTGATGCCGGTCTTCTTCAACTGGGCCTGGACCAGCTGGATCCAGGTCAGTGTGCCGGTATCGTCGTCGTTGGGGACGGGCCACTCCAGGTTGACACCGCCGGCGTAGCCGGCCTCGGCGAGCAGCCGGCGGGCCTCCGCAGGATCGTGCTTGGCGTGAAGCTGCCGGGTCTCCTCCTGGGTGAAGAGCCCCGGCCGGGCGCCAGGCATCGCCATCTCCGCCTGCCCGCCGAATAAGGTCTTGTTCATCTCGTCGCGGTCGATGGCCAGGCTGATGGCTTTCCGCACCCTGATGTCCCGCACCGGGCTGTTCCGGGCCGGGAGTTGTGACAGGAAGAGCTCGATGCCGCCATGCTCGACATAGCGCTGGGATGGGATGTTGGGCAGCTGCTTCATGATCGGCTCGGCATCATTGAAGCCTATCTGATGGTGCAGCAGGTCCAGCTGCTTCGTCTGGAACGCTGGGAGGACCACCGAGTCCTGGGGCAGCACCAGCCAGCGGACCTCGTCCAGGTACGGCCTGCCCTCCTGGAAGTAGTTGGGGTGCCGCTTCCAGACCCAGCGGGTGCCCTTCTGGGAGGCGTTCACGTCCAGCTGGAAGGGCCCCGTACCCACGATCTGCTTCTCGAAGCTCCCATCCTGGTCGTAGATCTCCCGGGGCAGCATCGGGAAGTACTCCGAGGCCGAGTAGCTGATGAAGGGAACGAAAGGCTGCTTGAAGTAGAAGGAGACGGTGTAGGGGTCCGGGGTCTCCAGCCGCTCCAGCCCCTCCACGAAGAAGGCCTGTTCTGTCGGCCGCTTGGCCTTGAACTCCCCAATGGAGCCCATGTACTCCGTGCTGAAGCTCACGTCCTTCGAGGTCAGCTCTCGCCCGTTGACGGGCGGGAGGTCTGCGAACTTGACCCCCTTGCGCAGATGGAAGGTGAAGTTCTTCGCATCGGGGGAAACCTCCCAGCGCTCGGCGAGGCCTGGTTGCAGGACCATGTCGTTATAGTCCACGCCCGGGCCCAGCTTCCAGCTCAGCAGGCTGTTGTAGGCCGTGGCGGCCCCCCAGATATTGGGGATGGTGCGTTGGAGATGGATGTCGAAGTTGAAGGGGTCCAGGGTGGAGCGGATGTTCAGGGTCCCGCCGGATTTCGGCTGGCCGGGGCCGCCAGCGTCCCCGCCGGCGGGCTGCGCTGCGGGACTGCAGGCGAGGGTGAGGAAGGCGATTACGATCAGCGAGCGCTTCATGAGTGCCTCCGTTAGGGGAATTGCCCTAGCATATGGGCAGTCAATAAACTGGTCAACTGGTGAGTCGGGCCAGAATCCCTCATCTCCATGGGCGTCCAGGCCTTGGGTGCGACACCGTCTTGGTGGCGCAGGCTTCCCAGCCTGCGCAGACTCGGGCAGGCTAAAACCCTACCCCACCAGTGTGGTGGATTCTGACGGGGGCATCCTGGCGGCGGACTCCTGCTGAGCAACGGCCTACTGGAATGTGATGCGATGAAGAACGGCCTCCGGTGCATCGACAGCGACCTGCACGTTATTGAAGGCGGCGACGTCTTCGGCCCCTACCTGGATGAGAACTATCGAGCGCGCATCGAGTACAAAGGACTCGGGCCCACCAACTTCCCCTGGTGGACGGTCGACGGGCGTCCGATCCCCCCATGGGCAGTGTCAGAGGAGGTGGTCGGCCCCCAGCGGTATCTGGATGCGCCGACAGAAGCGATTTACGGCGACCTGCGGCGGCGTGGCTTCCAGGCTCAGGACGCCCTCTGGGCCATGGACCAGGAGGGGCTTGATGTGGCCGTCGTTTTTCGGACCTTTGCCCATATGGCCGTTTCTCTCGATGACCTCGACCCTCCTTTTGCTGCTGCCCTCTGTCGCGCCTTCAATGATTGGCTGGCCGGCTACTGTGCCGCCGATTCCAGCCGGCTGAAGCCCTCGGCCATCTTATCCCTGCATGATCCTGAGCTGGCCGCCGGGGAGGCCGAACGCGCCGTCCGGACGAAGGGTCATGTCGCCGTGGTGCTTTTGCCAATGCCTGTCAACGGCAGGTACTTCCACGCTCCTGAATGCGATGTACTGTGGCAGACCATCCAGGAGTTGGGTGTTCCAGTGGCCTTTCATGGCACCAGCGGGGGCGCCTCAAAGGACTATGTCTCAAATCGTTTTGCAGGCCACCCCAACTACCGCACCTTGAACCACGCGGCTTCCTTCCCTATCGAGCTAATGAGCGCCCTTGCAGCAATGACCGTCGGCGGGGTGCTGGAGCGCTTCCCGCGGCTGCGGGTGGCGTTCCTGGAGGGCAACTGCGGCTGGCTGCCCTGGTGGCTCCATCGCCTCGACGATCAGTGGAAGAAATACGGCGGTGGTGAGACACTGTCCTTGCCTGCTCTCCCCAGTGAATATTTCACGCGCCAAGGCTTCGTTGGCACCGATGTGGACGAAAAGCTCCTGCCCATGGCCATTGATGAGCTAGGCGATGACAATATTGTGCTGTCCACCGACTACCCTCACGCCGACGGTCCCTTTCCCCACGGGATTGCTACCTTTATCGGCCGGGAAGACGTCGCTCAGGACTCGAAACGCAAGATCCTTTGGGACAATTGCGTCCGTCTTTACGGCAGTCTCGGCCTGCGGTAACTGAATGATCGCGGCGCAGCCGGAGAGTGGTCGCCCGACTACCGCGCACGGCACGCAGGCCGCGGCGCCCCAGCTTAGCGCGAAGATAACACGGAGAACTTGTGCCATGTCCGGCCGTTGGACTGCGTTGGTCATGGTCGGGTCCCTCCTGGTCTCAGGGCCACCCTCTATTCCGGTGGTGTCTGTCAAAGTCAAATCGGTTGCGCGATACTCTGGCCGGTCCTTGTGGGGGAAGCTAGCGCAGAATGCCCAACCCGGATGCACCCCCTTGTTAGGTTGATCGGGCGCTCCGAGGGCCATGGGGCCCGAGGGGGCGTTTAACCGGAAAGGAAGGCCATCATGCCATCACGCCTTCGCTGTGCAGCCGTCCTCCTCACCCTGCTTGGGGCGGCCTGCGCGGCGCCCGCTCCCGCTCCACGCCAAGGGGACGACGCTCAGCCGAAGCCGGGCGGATCCATCTCCATCGTCCTGGGCCAGGAGCCCTTCAACTTTGACCTCACCCTGGTGGGCAGGTCGGGCGGCAACAGCCAGAGCGCGCACGTGGCCTACGAGACCCTCCTGGGGTTCAAGAACGGCCCAGGGGTGGACTACCACCAGATGATCGCGGAGCCGCTGCTGGCGGAGCGGTGGGAAGTGTCTCCAGACGCCCGGAGCTACACCTTCCACCTGCGCCGGGGCGTACGCTTCGCCAACTTGTCGCCGGTGAACGGGAGAGAGTTAACATCGCAAGACGTCAAGTTTAGCTACGAGTACTCTTCCCGCACAGGCGAGTTCAGCCCAGGGGCGAGGCAGGCCTCGCCCTTGCCCGCGGCGCAGTTCGCGTTCTACTTCGAAGGCCTCGACCGCGTCGAGGGCCCGGACCCCTACACCGTGGTGGTCAGCTTCAAGCAGCCCTTCGTACCCTTCCTCGCCTACGCCGCGGCCTACCACAACCCCATCATGCCCCGGGAGATCTTCGACCAGGACGGAGACTTCAAGGCGCGCATTGTCGGCTCGGGGCCCTTCCAGTGGGACCAGGCCTCCACGCAGACGGGCACCCGCTGGGTCTGGAAGAAGAACCCGGACTACTGGCAGACCGGGCGCCCCTACATTGACGAACAGCGCTGGGTTATCCTCACCGATCCCGCCACCTGGCCGCCCGCGTTCCGGACCAGGCAAGTGGAGTTGCTGCACTACACCAACCTCTCACCCAGAGAGGTGCAGCTGTTCAAACAGCAGAATCCGAGCGCGGTAGTGTCGGAGTACCTGGCAGGGGGTGGCTCGGGGAACATCTACTGGAATGTGCGGCGGCCGCCTCTGAACGACGTGCGGGTCCGCAAGGCCATCATGCTGGGGCTGGACCGCGACGAGCTCATCCGCACCCTCGCCAGCGGACGGGGGAAGTGGGCCTTGGCGGGCGCCTTCGACGACATCTACACCGAGGAAGAGGTCAAACAGATACTCCGGTACGATCCTACCGAGGCGAAAAGGCTCCTGACCGAAGCGGGGTTTCCAGGCGGGCTCGACATCGAGTGGATGTTCCCCGCGCGAGGCTCATCCCTCGATTACGTGCCCATGAGCGAGCTGATCCAGTCGCAGCTCAAAAAGGTGGGGGTCAACCTACGGCTGGCGCCCGTGGACTTCCAGGACTGGCTGCTGCGGACCAGAGTGGGCGTGAGCAACTTCGAGATGGTTCCTCGCGGGCAGGCGGTGAAGGACGACGTGGACTCCTACCTCTATGCGTCCTTCCACTCCCGGTCCGCCCGGAACTACAGCGGCGTGAACGACCCGGCCCTGGACAAGATGCTGGAGGCTCAGCGGGCCGAACTGGACCCCGGCCAGCGCAAGGAGCTTATCCGCCAGGCGGTGCGCCACGTTGCCGATAACGCGTGGGGGCTCCGCAGCTATGCCGACATGGGCTACCAGTTCTGGCAGCCTTACCTCAAGGACTACTATCCCCATAACGGCCGGGATTATTGGGACCTCACCCGGAGCTGGCTGGACAAGTAAGAGGCACCATGCCGGTAATCGATGCGGACACCCATATCGATGAAACGGAAGACACCTGGGCGTACCTCGAGGGCGCCGCGGTAGGGTTCAGACCGGTGACCGAGCCACTACCGGCCCCGATACCGGGCGACGCGCGGCCCCATCTCGTATGGCGCATCGGAAATCATCTTCGGCTGCGACGGTGGAGGGACGACAAACGCACGGGAACGACCAGAGAGACGCGCGAACTACTGGATGTGGAGGCGCGGCTGCGCCACATGGACAAGCTCGGGGTGGATATACACGTGATCTACCCGACCATGTTCCTGTCCCCCGCCACCCCCGACCCCGAAGTCGAGGTCGCGCTCTGCCGCAGCTATAACCGGTGGCTGGCCGAAGCTACCTCACCGGGCAGGGGACGGCTGCGCTGGGTGGCCGTCGTCCCTATGTGCGATATCGACAGCGCCGCCAGGGAGCTGAGCTTTGCCAGGGACCACGGCGCCTGCGGGGTGCTCAAGCGGGGGCTGGAGTACGACCGGAAGGCCAGCGACCCCTACTTCTTTCCGCTCTATGAAGAGGCGGAGCGCCTAAATCTCCCCATCTGTGTCCACACGGGGGGCGGCGGCAATGGGTCCTTCTCCGAGGTGACCAACTTGCCACCCTTCCCCCCTATCGGCAATCTCTCCGTGCTCGCGGCTTTCAGCGCCCTGGTCCTCGACGGAGTCCCGAAAAAGTTTCCGCGGCTGCGGTTCGGGTTTATCGAGGCAGGGGCCTCCTGGATCCCGTACTTGATCACCGACCTGAAGGCCAAGAGCAAGCGCCAGACCGCGCTGGGGTTCGACATGACAGCGGACTTGCTGCGCGCCTATCGACTATATGTCACCGCTGACACCATAGACGACCTTCCCTATCTTCTCCGCTGGGGAACAGAGGACAGCCTGCTCCTCGGAACGGACTACAGCCATGCCGATCAGTCGGCCGAGCTGGAGGCGTTCGAGATCCTCCGGCGGAGGGCTGCGACCGGCGAGATCGCCGAAGAGTTGGTGGAGAAGGTCTTGAACGAGAACCCACGCCGCTTCTACGGGCTGTGAGGCGGCCGCAGGCGCAGCGCCATTGGCCCCCGGCGTGGCGCCCCGTGCGCAGGGCCGGGTCGGGCAACCCATAATGGGTTAGGGACCATGGCCGAAGCGTCTGCAGCAACCGCTATCCCGCCCGTTATCGGGGCCTCCGTTGCAAGAATCGAGGGACCGGAAAAGGTCTCGGGCCGGGCGCTTTACGCCGCGGACGTGCCGCTCCCGGGCGCCCTCTGGGGCATGGTACTCCGGTCGCCGCTGCCTCATGCCCGCATTCTCTCCGTCGATACCACCGCCGCACGGCAGGCGCCAGGGGTGAAGGCGGTCATCACAGGGAAAGATGTCGCGGGGCACCTGATGGGCCGGCGGATCCAGGACATGCCGGTGGTCTGCTGGGACAAGGTTCGGTTCATAGGGGACCGGGTCGCAGCAGTCGCGGCCGGCAGCCGGGATGCGGCTGAGGAGGCCGTCGGGCTGATCCGAGTGGAATACGAGGAGCTGCCCGCTGTCTTCGACGTGCTGGAGGCGATGAAGCCCGAGGCCCCCCGGGTCCACGACGACGTACGGGCCTACAAGGGCGGCGAGGACGCGGAGCTCATCCCGGAGGTCCCCAATGGCCTGACCCTGGTGCGCTATGGCAAGGGGGACGTGGAGTGGGGCTTCCGCGAGTCTGACCTGGTGCTGGAGCACACCTTCCGCGTCCCGGTCCGCCATACCGGCTATATCGAGCCCCACGCCGGCCTGGTCTACATCGACCCCGAGGCCCGGGTCCAGGTGTGGGCCTGTTCCAAGGCACCCTTCCGGCTCCGCAAGTCCCTGGCTCAGGCCGTCGGTCTCCCTGAGGAGCGAATACGGGTCAACCCGGTCTCTGTGGGCGGCGACTTCGGAGGCAAGGGCGATGCGATGGACCTGCCCATCGCGTACTTCCTAGCGGTCCTGTCAGGACGCCCGGTGAAGATGGTCATGAGCTACACCGAGGAACTCACCGCGGGCGATCCTGACCATCCCGCGGTGGTCACCGTCCGCACCGGTGTGAAGCGCGATGGGCGGGTAGTCGCCCGCCACGTCCGCGCGTTCCACAGCAGCGGCGCCTATGGCGCGTACAAGCCCACACCCGATGTCGCTATCCCGGGCGTTTCCCACGGCGCGGGGCCCTACCGGATGGAGCACGCCCTGCTGGAGGGGTTCCAGATCTACACGAATACGGTGCCTCACGGTTTCTACCGGGGACCGGGAGCGCCCGCGGCGATCTTCGCCTCCGAGAGCCAGATGGACCTGCTGGCGCAGGAGCTTGGGATGGACCCGCTGGAGTTGCGGCTACGGAACATCCTGCGGGAGAGCGACGTGAACGCGATCGGCTTCCCCCTGCACGACGTGCGAGCCCGCGAAGTGCTGGAGAAAGCGCGCGACGCCGCGCGCTGGCGGGATCCCAAGCCCGGACGCCATTACGGGCGCGGCGTGGCCATGTTCGAGAAGAGCCTATCGGGCGGCCCCACCGGCGTGATCCTCTCGGCCGGGACTGATGGCGCCGTCACGCTGCTCAGCCCCGTCTTCGATCAGGGAGTGGGTGTGCACACCGTCCTCCAGCAGATCACGGCTGCGGAGCTGGATCTCCCGTTATCGCAACTGCGCGTTCAGGTGGGAGACACCGACAGCGCGCCCTATGACCAGGGCGTGGGGGCAAGCCGCACCACTCACACAGCGGGCCAGGCCACGGTGAAGGCCTGCAGCCTGCTGGTGGAGGCGCTGCGGGGCAGAGCGGCGGAGTTGCTGGAATGTCCCGTGGACGAGGTGGTCTACCGCGCCGGCCAGCTTTTCCCTCGCGAGGCGCCGCAGCGGCGGATGACCGTTGCAGACGTGGTCGCTCGCACCGGGGGTGGGAGCCAGGTCTCGGTCACTGCCAACGTGGAGATGAAGCCCGCCGACGACATTAGCTGCTTCGTGGCCCAGGTAGCGGAGGTGGAGGTCGATGTGGAGACGGGCCGGGTCCGACTGCACCGCTTCGTCACCGCCCACGATGTGGGGACCATCATCAATCCCATTACCCACCAGGGCCAGATCGAGGGCGGTGTCGTCCAGGGCATCGGCCAGGGCCTGACCGAAGAGCTCATCCTCCAGGGCGGCCGGGTTTCCAATCCCAACCTGGGCGAGTACAAGCTGCCGACGGTGGCCGATATCCCGGAGTTGGAGACGGTTCTGGTGCCGGATGCCGGGGGCCCGGCGCCCTACGGAGGCCGCGCCATTGGAGAAATGGCAGCGTGCTCGCCCGCGGCGGCCATCGCCAACGCGGTCGCAGACGCTGTCGGCGTCCGCATCATGGACCTGCCGGTCACGGCCGAAAAGGTCTACCGAGAACTGAAGAAACGGGATAGGCTGCCCTCAGTGTAGGAGGCGGTTCTCCCGGCCGAGTCCATGAACCTCCGCATTGTGAACCTCAGAGACCAAGATGAGGCGACCCACCGTGAGGCTGCGACAATCCTTGTCGAGGCCTTTAAAGACCATTGGCCCGAGGCCTGGCCGGCTCTGGAGGATGGCCTGCGGGAGGTTCGCGATTCCTTCGGGGAGGGTCGCCTGAGTCGGGCGGCCTGCAGTCAGGGCGGGACAGTACTTGGGTGGGTTGGTGCGATCCCGCAGTACCGGGGGCGAGTGTGGGAAATCCACCCCTTGGCGGTGGCTCCTTCCGCACAGCGAAGGGGCATCGGACGTGCGCTGGTGACTGCTCAGGGTCATCCAAGGACTTGGCGAGCTCTAGTGCTCCTTCAAGCAGCGACAGTCCCGCTTCGTATTCCTTCGCGATGGCCAAAGACCGGCCCATCGCTACGTCTGCGTAAGCCCGCGCCACGGTACCTGGCGAGGAATGCCGGATTGCGCGCCCTGCCCACTGCCTGAACTCAGTGGTGCCCACGTTGAAGGGTGATTCCCTGTGCAGGGCCTCAAGGGCCATCAGAGCAGCAGGAGACGCCCGTGGCTATCGAAACGCCGGCAGGACCTCCTTGCCCAGAAGCCGGATGGACTTCTCAACCAGGGCGGGCGCCATGCCGCCGATCTGGTGGTCTCCACAAAAGAGGTCATACCCGATGTTCCGGATATCGTCCTCCAGCTTGCGCGCCACCGTTTCCGGGCCGCCAACGACGAACAAGCCCTCCCCGGTGGCGAAGTCATAGTCCTGGGCGGCCTGCGCGAAGTTCTCGCCCCGCTCGACCACGTCGGGGCGCAGGCTGTCGGCGCCGTAACCCCTTGTGTGCTGTCCCCAACCGATGCGGGTGCGGGCGATGCGCCCCACGACCGCACTCCTGCCGCCACCGCCCACGCCCCCGGCGACGGCGGCCTGCTCCCGGACGATGAAGGGCTCGGCCTCCTCCCTGGCTTTGGCGTCCGTCTCCGCCACGTGGACCGCCCGCTGCAGGAAGATGCGCGGCATCGAACCCGAATGCCCGCACTCCTTCCACGTCTTCTTGAAGTACGCGATCTTCTCGGCGGCCACGCTGTCCCGGTCTCGGTTCTGGGAGATGTGGTAGTTATTCCGCGCGGCGAACTCCAGGGAGGCCTTGCTGTGGGCGGCGACCCAGATGGGTGGATGGGGCTCCTGATAGGGCTTCGGAGCGGGAAGCGCCTCATCGAAGGTCCAGTACTTCCCCTTGTACGTGACCTCGTCCTGGGTCCACGCCAGCTTGATGATCTCCAGCGCTTCTGAGGAGATCGCGGCGCGCTCCGCGTGGTTGAGGCCCCAGCGGAGGAACTCATGCTCATGGATCCCCAGGCCGCTGCCGAACTCCACCCGCCCGTGAGAAAGCTGGTCCAGCATCGCGATCTCCTGGGCCAGCCGCATCGGGTTATGGAAGGGGAGTTGCCAGATCATAGCGCCCACCCGGAGCACGCTGGTGTGGCGGGCGATGGCAGTAAGAAACACGGAGGGCGAGGTGATCTGGCCCACGTCCGAGTTCTGGTGTTCGATGGTGAAGTAGGAGTGGAAGCCGAGGTCTTCCACGAGCTGAGCCCGGGCGATGTGCTCGTCGTAAAGCTGTGCGGTAGGGCCGCGCTGCATCTCGTGGTAGCCCATGGAGTCCCAGAGCGCAAAGTCGAGTCTGGCCATCCTTCTCCCCCTGGTGTCAGTCTTCCGGCGGGTCGGGCAACCCGCTCTCTCGGCACGATTGGTGCGGCAAGTGTAGCAGCTTTGCCATTAGCTCAGCGGTTTGCCGGCGCCTGGGCCACGTCCAGCCAGGCTTGGGCCCAGTCGGGGTTGTTGGGAAGGGCGCCAGCGTTCTCCACCCATCCGTAGACCCACGGTTGCTGTAACCGGTACCCGGCGAAGGTGATGGTGGGAATGACGTAGACCTGACGCAGCAGCAGCCGTTGCACCTCCTGAATGGTGCGCGTGCGCTTGGTCTCATCGAACTCCCGCACCTGGCTCTCGATGAGGCGGTCCAGCTCCGGGTCCCGCAGGCCCGTGGTGTTACTGACGCCACTGGAGTGCCATCCGGCGAGCCACTCGTGGACCGCGTGGGTTCCCGCCACGTAGGACTCATAGACCCCGTCCACCTGATCCTTGGAGAGGCTGGCCCGCTCCATGGGCTGCAGCTTGGCTTCCACACCGAATCGGCGGGCGTGGCAATCTGGGGCTGGAGGGGCACTGCGCCGCATGGATTGTCGACCCCACCCCATTGCATGCCGGCAGATCCTCGAAAGCTCCAACTTGCTTGGGTGCGCCGGCTCGCAATGACAACAGCTTGCAGGCGCTCACCACCGTTCTGCGCCGTCACCTGCCGGCGCTCATTGCAGGTTCTCACCACCGGCACTACACTCCCCCTAGGATGTGTCGTGGAGGGGCGTCCCTGCCCGGCTGGTTGCGTCCATGGCTCCCCATCCTGGGGGTTCTCCTTGCTGTGACCGCCAACCCAGGCTGCGGGGCCTCACAGCCAACGCCTGGGAACTCCCAGTCTGAGCCCGCCCAGCCGCAACGTGGCGGCGTTTTCCAGTTTGCCCAGAGACAGAACTCGCCTCACCTCGACCCCTTTAGCGGGCTCGGTACCGCACAAACGCAGACCCTGGGTCCCGTCTATGAGCCCCTGGTGCAGATCGACTACCGGCCCGGGGAAGAT
>CAZPYZ010000049.1:0-2382 GCA_964590215.1 uncultured Dehalococcoidia bacterium
GGGCGACCCGGCCCCTACAAACGACCGTAGGGGCGAGGTCTCCTCGCCCGGCGAGGGGCCGCACCTTTCCTACGTCCCGGACATAGACCTGGATTTCCCCCGCAACATCCGGGAAGAGCTGATCAAACGGGTCCACGCCAGGTGGGGCTGGGACCACGCCGCCCTCTCCGGCATGATCGACACCTATCAGACCAAGGGAGCGGTGCGGGATCTGGGGAAGGTCCTTGGCCTCCCACCAGACGACATCGACAAGCTGGCGAAGCAGGTGGAGGGCCATCGCGCCAGCGGCCTCAAGGCCGAGATGGAGACGATGCCGGACTTCCGTGAGAAGGTGACCCAGCCCGGCTGGCGGGACCTGATCGCCCTGGCCGCCGAGCTGGATGGTTTCCCCCGGCACCTGGCCCAGCACCCGGGCGGCATGATCATCTCCTCCAAGCCCCTTATCGACCTCGTCCCCATCCAGCCCGGCGCTATCGAGGGCCGCTACGTCTGCCAGTGGGACAAGGACTCTATCGACGACGCCGGTTTTGTGAAGATCGACTTCCTCTCCCTGGGCGCGCTCTCCCAGATGCAGGACGCGCTGAAGCTCATCGAGCAGCGCCACGGGGAGTGCATCGACCTCACTCGTATCGACTTCGACGACCAGCAGGTCTACGACAGCCTCTGCCGCGCCGACACCATCGGCATCTTCCAGGTGGAGTCGGCAGCCCAGATGCAGACCATCGTCCGCCTGCGGCCCCGGGACCTGACGGACATGGCCCACGAGGTGGGCGCGGTGCGGCCGGGCGTCGGCGCCAACCACGGCGTCGCTATCTATCTGGCTCGCCGCCTAGGCCAGCAGCCGGTCACCTACGACCACCCCCTGGAGGAGAAGGCCCTGAGCCGCACCCTGGGGGTCATCCTCTTCCAGGACCAGGTGAACCAGCTGGCGATGGACGTCGCCGGCTTCTCCGCCAGCGAGGCAGACCAGCTGAGGCGCGCCTTCACCCGCCGCCGCAACAAGCGGCTCATCGCGGCCTACTGGGAGCAGTTCAGGCAGGGGGCTGCCGCCAAGGGAGTGAGCCCGGAGGCGGCCAAGAAGGTCTTTCAGAAGTTCAACGGGGAATACATGTTCCCCGAGTCCCACGCCTTCGCCTTCGGCGTCACCGCTTATCATGCCGCCTGGCTGAAGTACTACTACCCCCTGGAGTTCTACGCCGGCCTTTTCAACCAGCAGCCCATGGGCTTCTACAACCTGGAAACCCTGAAGGAGGACGCGAAACGCCACGGCGTCATGGTCCTGAATCCGGACATCAACCGGAGCCGGGAGCAGTGCATGATCGATGACGCCTCTCCCTGGGAGCGCAGGCATCTTGCCTGCCCGGGGGAGAGTGGGGATGGACTGCCTTCTGTCCTCTGCCCTCCGCCTTCTGGTGGTGAGGCTGTCTTCTCTGGGGTGGGGTCGGGGCCCCCTATTCCCTGGGGGCGGGGTGGGGCCCTGCGCATCGGCCTCGAACAGGTCATCAACATCGGCGAAAAGCTCGCCAAAATGCTGATGGAAGAGCGAGACGCTCATGGCCCCTACCGGTCTCTGGCGGACTTCATGGAGCGCACGGGGCTGCCGCAGCGCAGCGTGGAAAACCTGGTCGAGGCGGGGGCCTTTGACGGGCTGCTAAGCGATGTGGCGCAGGCGCCCTCGCCTGCGTTCCCCGAGAACTTCGCATATCTTCCCAAGACCCACGTCCACGTGGAGTCCGGACGGAGGGGCGGGTACGACGAAGGCCCGGTTCACTCGGTTTTCCCCTACGGAGGAAGGGCCGCGCCGAGCCCGGCGATCCCGTTTCCGGATGTTCCGCGCCAGGACCTTGGACCTTGGACCTTGGACCCTGGACCGGCTCCCGACCGCCGCCGCGGGATCCAGGAAGCCGCCCTGCGCTACCAGACCGGCACCCGCTCCAAGCACGGCTACCAGCTCTCCCTCCCCTTCCCGGTGGACCAGGACCTGCTGGACGTGCCCCCACAGTCCGAGTGGGACCGCATGGAGGGTGAATACCGCACTATGGGCCTGTTCCCGGCCGGCCACGTGTTGGCCTACCTGCGCCGCCACCTGAGCGAGGCCATCGCCCCCAGCAACATGATGGACCGCTTCCCCGAGGGCGCCACCGTTACCACCGCCGGCCTCGTCATCCGCCGCCAGCACCCCCTGGCCAAGGCCATCTTCCTTACCCTGGAGGACGAGTTCGGACACATCCCCATCATCGTCTGGCTGGACGTCTACCAGCGCTACAAGCTCCAGTTCAAAGAACCCTTCGTCATCGTCACCGGCCAGGTGAGCCGCCGCGATGGAACCTTCAACATCATCGCCCAGCGCGCGGAGACGTTCAGAGGAAATACGAAGCCGCC
>CAZPYZ010000049.1:2482-13457 GCA_964590215.1 uncultured Dehalococcoidia bacterium
GGAAGTCAGGAAGTGAGTTACCGCGAAGCAAGCGGCAGTCGGTGTCATCCTGAGGGAGCGGTGGTTGCGGGGAACGCGTGGAGGGCGACCGAAGCACCGTCCTGATTTGCCGAAGGGGAGGCGGGGAAAGCTCTGCCGTACCAGATTCTGGCTTACACTTGTGCCGATTATGGCCCGGCGTGCGGTACCCGAGCAGACTGCCCTGCGAGAGCTGGCCCAGGCCGTCCACCGCCTCGAGGCCGCTTACCGGATCCTGCGGCCCGACCTGAAAGACCGGGAGAAGATCTCCCTCCGCTACTACCGAGTCCAGGGCCGCGCCGCCTGGATCCTCACCACCTTCCACCGCCTGCTCCCTGAGGACGCCGCCTACCGTCTCCAGGGCCGTCTCGGGACTCCCGTGCTCTCCTCGCCCTTCGACGAGACCATTCCCTCCCACCGCGCCGTCCTCCGCCTCCGGCAGACGGTTCGGGAACTCCTGGAGGCGGTACGGCCCGTCCTGGAAAAGGGCGGCCCGGACGACCCGTGGGACGAGCGGCCATGATCCAGCTATGCCGGGTAGCCCGCGCCCGCGCCCGAGGGGTTAACCTCAGTGCGCTCGTCGAGCGCGGAGGCGCACGCAAGCTCCTAGTCGTAGGTGTATGGGCACTGTGCCTTTGGGGCCAATCGGGTAGGGGTGAACAGTCACCCTTGGGTTTGGCATGCTCGGTATTCTGGGCTTGCCAAGAACGCCTCTCGCATTTCTGGGTCGCTCAAGGCCGTCAACGCCCAGCCTCTGATCTCTTGCCACGTCCCCTCTCGCTCCAGCAGTTCACGATACAGGGACCGAACGATCCGAATCCTTTGGCCTTCCGCAGAAGCAAGCAGAGCCGACTCGACTTCTCCAAGGCTTATGGGAGCATCCACCCAGGACCGCAGCCCCCGGTTGTCATCCCCCAATGGATCCCGTAGGAGCCATTCTCGATAGAGCATGCGAATCAGGAAAACGCGCTGTCCCTCCGGCGAGATTTCGATCGCTTTCCTTAACTCGGCGTGGCTCAACCCGGTCCCGGCCCAAGACGCGAGGCCGGTCGAGTCAGGTGTTCTGCCGAGGACGTTCTGGTACACCGACCACACCGACGCTTTGGCACCCGAATCGCGTCCCCGGAACCCAACCCACGTTCCCCCAATGGTGCTTTCCCCAAAGCCCCAGGTCCCATGGAATTCTTCGCAATTCTCTGAAAGAGACCAGGTCAGTTGGCCCGTATTGGTCGGCGCTTTGAACGTGGGAGGGGCGAACCATCGACCAAGGAGCCTAGATTCTGTGGCACTCGCCTCAACGCGGCTCAGGCCGTCGTAGGTACCGGTCACGGCGCTACCCGACTGCAACAGGATGACGCTCGAAACCCCAACGCTGTATACGGTGTCCCAAGCGCCAGCCCAGTTGCATTGGGGCGATTCTGGTGGTTGCGTTGGCGTCCGGGTAGGCGGGCCGTCGATGGGAATGACCGGGACAAATGGGGTTCGAGTCGGGGTCGGAGTGGTGGGTGATGGGGTCGTGGTGGGGGTGGGCGTGGGCGTGGGGGTCAGTGCGACTCCGGGGAGGTAGCGATAGAGCGAGTAGTAGCAGCAAACGATCGGGTTCCATTTGCCCGCGGTGAGCAGTCCCATACGGTCGTTGAAGAAGTACGTCAAGCCAGCGATGGCCTGGCAACCTACGCAATCGTCCTTACGGATTTCCAGTTCCTCAATCCAGGAGCGCCCACCGTCCGTGGTGCGTAAGAGCACCATATCCACCCAGCCGTCCCGAGAGCGCGGACGATACGCGGTGACCCAACCGATTTGCGGCGTCACGAAGTCGACAAGGCCGACGGAAGAGAACTGAGGAGGTAAGAGTCGAGGCTCCCAGGTTGCGCCGCTGTCGGCCGTCGCATAGAGCCCGGCTGCCACTGGCTGGTACTGTCCGTCGACTGTGGCGAAGCGCGTGTAGCCCACCCAGCCATGCCGGTAATCGACGAAGTCCAACCGCCCGACCAACTCATCCGGACCCTCTATTCGGAGATCAACCCAGGATCTCCAGCCATCGGTCGTGTACCAGAGTTCGCTCCTCGGTCCATTGCCCCAGGCAATGTCGCTGTCCAGGAAAATCGCCGACGGAGGGAAACAGGCACCCCCCCATTGGTGCCAGGAGGCGCCTGCGTCATCGCTGCGGTAGAGTGTTGTTCCGCGGCTGCACGCGTATACCGTATGGATGCCCGCAGGGCGGATTTGATAAAGCGGGTCGCCTTGTTGGGAGACCACCCGCTCCCAGGTTTCGCCACCATCGAACGTGCGATAGCCACCCGAAAAGCCGCGTAGTTCATCTAGGAACACGAGGTCGGCGTGTACGACGAAGGATTGCCTGAGTGTCCACGTCGCTCCACCGTCGGCGGTAGCGAAGAGAAATCCCCGTCTATCGCCGTAGTCTCTGTTATCGGTGCCACCAACCCAGCAGCGCCGTTCGGTCAGGCAGAAGGCCGACCGTAGGTTCCCGTTCGGGGCCCCAGGGCCGTCGACGAGTCGCCAGTCGGCCGAACGAATGACCGCGATTGGGCGCGGAGCCCCTGTTGCGGTGGGCGTTGCGAGCACGTTCGGCGTGAACGACTGACCCCCCCTCAGGTCCACCACGGTGGATTGATGCGTCCAGCCGAACGCGGCCAGCCCTACCAGGCCAGCTATCCCGAGCAGCCGATTCATCGCGCAACGTCTCTCTGCCATTCCCAGGAGCGGGCGGAATATGAAGGGGCTCTTTATGATAGTGAGAGATGAGGACCGGCACCAATGTTATCTGGCGGTGATGGAGCGCGAGCGAGCTAAGGCTCGAGCCAGTTTTCGACGGTTAGTCCGGGGACGCGGGCGAAGTGGCGTACGTTACCGGTGACCAGTACCAGGCCGCGTGCTAGCGCAATAGCAGTGATCCGAAGGTCCGCCTCGGCGAGGGGCTGACCGCGCCGTTCGAGTTCGACTCGGACCTGCGCGTACCTCTCGGCCGCTTGAGCATCGAAGGGAAGCACCATGGTCGGAGTCAGACCCAGGCTTCTTATCCTGGCCAGCCGAATCTCTAGCTGATCGGGCAGGCGGTAGGCGCCGTAGTACAACTCCCCGAGGCTGATACTGGACGTGAAGCGCTCGGAGCGCGGTACCGCCCGGAGTCGCGTGACAAGCTGCTCGGGGCGCCTTCTCCAGAGCAAGGCGCTCAGGGTGTCGGTGTCCAGAAGATGCATTAGCTTTTGAGGTCTTCCCCGTCCCAGTCAGCGAAGGGCGGCGGCCGCCCGAAGTCCAGCTGCCGGGACTCGACGATCTCCTTGAAAAGCTGGTCGATCTCCTCGTCTGGCACGTCGCCGAACATTCCGCTCAGGGATTCGAACAAGTCCGGGTTTCTGACGTCTGGGTCGTGTTGCTCGAGGCGCTCCAGCTCCCCTACCCCGATCAGCACCGCTAACGGCTTTCCGCGCCGCTCGATGATGATGCGCTCCCCGCCGTAGGCGACCTGGGACATGAGCTCCGATAACCGGGCTTTAGCCTGAGCAGCGCTTACTCGCTTTGTCATGGCTCTCCTCCGGTTGGTCCAATTGACCAATTGGACCAATTGTATCAGCGCCTTGACGCTGAGAACGCGCGAGCCTGACGATGGGGTCCAGCATGGCGAAGATCCTTGTCGGCACGTGCTCCTGGACGGATAAGGAACTCATCGACAGCGGCGGGTTCTATCCGAAGGGCGCCCGCTCGGCGGAGGACCGTCTGCGCTATTACGCCACTCAGTTCCCTATCGTGGAGGTGGACAGCAGCTACTATGCTTTGCCGGCGGAGCAGACGGCGGAGCTGTGGGCCAAGCGGACCCCCCACAGTTTCACTTTCGACGTCAAGGCTTTCCGCCTTTTCACCCAGCACCCCACCTCCTTCGACGTGTTCCCGAAGGAGGTCCAGGCGGATTACCCCGGCGCCCGGCCAGCCAAGAATATCTATCTTCGAGACGTCCCGGAGGAGAAGGCCGAGCAGCTTTGGGACGTCTTCAAGTCGGCCCTCAACCCCATCCACCGGGCCGGCAAACTGGGCGTGGTGCTGTTCCAGTTCCCGCCATGGTTCTACCCCTTGGGGGAAAGCCGGGACCATATCCTGCGCTGCAAGGAGCGCCTGCCCGACTACCAGTTAGCGGTGGAGTTCCGGGCGGGCGCCTGGTTCAACGAGAAGAACGTGGAGCGGACTCTCGCGTTCTTGGAAAGCAACCAGCTGGCCTTCGCCTGTGTGGATGGCCCCCAGGGCTTCGCCTCCAGCGTGCCGCCCCTCGCCTATGCCACTGCCCCTGTCGCAGTCGTCCGCTTCCACGGACGGAATACGGAGACCTGGGAAAGGCGCACCTCTACGAGCGCCGAGCGGTTTGACTGGGTCTACCAGCAAGAAGAGCTGGCGGAGTGGGTCCCCAGGGTGCAGGACCTGGCCAAGAAGGCCGGGGAAGTGCACCTGCTCATGAACACCAACCGGGACAACCAGGGCCCTGTAAACGCCAACCAGCTCAGGTTGGTGCTGCGAAAGGCGGGGATAGAGGTTGAACCGCCGGCGGTCCCGCAGTCCCCGTTGCCCATGGGAGATGGTTAAGGCGGGGACGTGTGGGGCCGGACGCTCGCATACTGGTGAGCGTAGGGCACCGCCTGCACAGCAGTTCGCGTTACACCCTATCCCTTCGACGGAGCTCAGGGAACCGCCCCCTTTGGTGGTTATGGGCCCGGCACCCTAAGGCTGACTTAAACAAGTCAGTACTACTTAAGCCCGGGCACTGTGAACGGCGCCGTGACCAGGATCAGCAGAAACACCACGATGGCCAGGGGCAGACAAACTACCGCTAACCCATCCCAGAGACCAAAGTGTTCGTCCAAGTCCGAGCCTCCTGGTCCAGTACTTACTTGCAGCAGTCCGCGTTACCCCCCGGCCCTTCGAGGGGGCTCAGGGAACGCCCTCCCCTTCATGGCGGTGATCCAGGAATGACAGCGCTGACTTACACAATGAGGTATTGGTTCGATCTCGGGCGCGCCTCCTCACCCCGACCCTTCCAAGGGGGAGGAGGGGATCAGCGCCCCAATTGGTGCGGCTCCCGTATCATCGTCCAGAAGCGAGGCCCGCCTCCCGGCACGGCGCCGGCAACCTCGACCTCGAAACCGTGCTTACGGTAGAAGGCCAGGCTGCTCTCTTTGTCCGTCTCAAGATAACAGGCCAGCCCGCCGGAATCAGCCTTCTTGAGCACCGGCTGCATGAGGGCGCCGCCGACACCCTGGCCCTGGCTGGCCGGGTCGACCCCGATCACGGAGAGGTACCAGTGAGGACCCGGCACGGCCCGCTTCTCGAGGCGCTGACAGTGGGCCAGGTAAGACAGATACCGAACGGTTCCGGCCAGGCCGAAATGCAGTGGGACCATCAGGGCCCCCGCCCGGATCAGTTGGGGCAGCGTGACACCGGCCTCCGACGGCGGCAACCAGGCCGCCACTCCGGTGATCGGATCACCGGACCGGTACAGCTCGCCGCGGCGCAGCACGTGGCCGATGATCTGGCCCATGAACCACAAGAGGTGCGGCAGCCGGTGGTCAGCATCTGGCAGCACGTGCTGAATCAACGGGTTATCGAAAAACGCTCGGGCGAGGACATCCTGAGCCTGATGCACCTCAGCCCCGCGGAGCGAACCGCGGCTGAGCGGAGCCTCGACCATCAAGTCTGCGGTCCTCAGCGCCTCTCCGGCCGGCGAGACGTTCCTCGGTACGCCGTGGCGAAGGGTCCAATGCCGTCCATGTCCACGTCCAGCAAGGTTGGCCCTGGCTGTGACAGCGCCCACTCGATGGCCGCCGGGAACGCCTCCTTGGCCGGCACCGTCCGGCCCGGGACCCCCATCCCTTCGGCCACCTTCACAAAGTCGACTGAGGGCAGGTCCACCGCGATGTGGCGGCCCTCGAAGTTTCCTTCCTGGATGTTCTTCAGCACACCGTAGGCACGGTCATTGAAGACAATGCTGGTCACGTTCAGGCCGTATTGCGCGGCGGTGGACAGCTCGTTCATGGTCAGTTGGAACCCACCGTCGCCGGCGATAAGGGTTACCCGCCGGTCAGGCCGGCCCACCGCCGCTCCCAGGGCCAGGGGAAGGCCGGGCCCGATGCCCACGGCCGCTGGATTGATGGAGGTGCGCGGGTGGTAGACCTCGAGCAGCCGGTTGCCCCAGGTGTAGGCGGGGACCGTGGCGTCCTTAACCACAATCGCGTCCGGCGGCAGGGCTTTTCTCAGGGCATCCATGACCTCGGCGTGAGGGCCCAGGGAGGCGCGCTGGTTCTGTCTGGCCCTGTCGCGGTCGGCGAGAACGCGTTCGCGCCACCCCGGTTCCGCCCCGGCAGCCAAGATGCCTGCGCTCCCAGGGCCTGCGCTCCCAGGCACTATGTTCGCAGGCGAGGGCGCCTGCAACACATGCTCCAGGGCGCTGATGATCTCCCGGAGCGCCTCCTTGGCGTCCGCCTCAATCCCGACTGCGGCGGGATAGTTCCTGTTGAATTCCTCCCGGTCGATATTCACGTGGATGATGGTCTCCGGCAGCTTCATCCGCCAGTTCTGGGTGTTCGGCGCCTGAAAACGAGTCCCGATGGCGAGCAGGACATCCGCGCCGGCAGCGAGTTCCTGGACCACCGGCTCCCAGCTCAGGTTGCCGAAGCAGAGCGGGTCGTCCTCGGGGATGACGCCGCGGCCCGTGGCGCTGGTGAGCACGCCGGCGCCCAACTGCCGCGCGAGGGCCAGGATCTCAGGCCCCGCGCCTGCGGCCAGCGCGCCGCCGCCGGCCCAGATCAGCGGCCGGCGCGCGCTGGCCAACAACTGCGCCGCCATGCGCACTGCTTCGCCATTAGGCGACGGCGGGAGATAAGGCTCGAAGGAAGATGGGACCACCGCATCGGCCTCGAAGTACTGCAGGTCGATGGGGATCTCGATGGCCACGGGCCGCTTTCGCCCGCTCAAGGCCTGCCGGATCGCTTCGCCCAGGACCGCGGGGATCGCCTCCGTGCTCTCCGCCCCAGCCGCCCACTTGGTCGCCGTGCGTAGCATTGCGAGCTGGTCCTTCGCCTCGTGGAGGAACCCCTTGCCTTTACCCAGGTAAGGTTGCTCAATGTTACCGGTGATCATGAGGACCGGCGAGTTGGCGCTATAGGCCTCCAACATCGCCCCCATGCCGTTAGCGGCCCCGGGCCCGGTGCTGGTGATGGCTACGCCGAGCTTGCCTGTCGCCCGCGCGTACCCGTCCGCCATGCCCACGGCTCCCTGTTCGTGCCGGACCATGATGGGCCGGACCCCTCCTCCTCGGGCGATGGCATCGTAGATGGGGATGTTGTGGACGCTGATGATGCCGAAGACGGTGTCCACCCCGGCCGCCTTCAGTGTTTCGAGGACGAGGTCTCCGCCCGTTTTAGGCATGCACTTCCTCCCGAACCGGTTCCATGCGCCCAGGGGCCGGCGGTCGCCGCGGTGGTCCCGCGAGGACGATCATAGCGACTCCGCCCAGGCACACGACAGAGGTGGCCACGAAGGCCACGGCATAGCTGCCGGTTGCATCGTAGACGAGACTGCCGAAGAGGGGACCGGCCACGCTGCCGGCGGTGCCAAGGGAGTGGGCCAGCCCGGTGATGGTTGCCAGGTAGGACCTCCCGAAGTAGCGGGCCCAGGCCATGGTCTCCAGGGGCGCGGTACCGCCCATGGCGAGGCCGAAGCCGCACGCGGCCATGAAGGCAAGGACGGTGGTGTTCACCAGCAGCATCGTTGCGATGGCGCCCGTCATGAGCAGGCCCCAGATGCACAGCGTAACGCGAATGTCGGCGCGGTCCAGAAAGAACCCCCAGAAGAGAACCCGGGAGAGGATCACCGCGAGGCCGTAGCTCCCATTGGCTACCGCGGCCGTCGCTGGGTCCAATCCCTGGTCGGTGAAGTGGGGGAACATGTGCAGGTTGAGGACTGACGGGACGAGGCCGATAGCGGCAAAAGCAAGGGTCAGCATCCAGAAGGCCCGGCTGCGGAACGCGTCGCCCGCCTTCCAGTCTTCCGAGGTAGCGGTTCCGATGGACGAGGTGCGAGACCCGCTCTCGTTCCCCGGTGCTCGTAGCTCATTCCTCTCCCCATCGGGGAGGAGCCCCATGGCCTCGGGCCGCGCCCGCATGAGCAGGGCGGCAGGAGCCATGAGCACCAGCCAGACGCCAAGCCCAAGGGCGAGCCAGGCGGTGCGCCACCCGTAGCTAGAGACTAGCCATTGAGAGAGGGGGATGAGCACGACTGCGGACAGGGGCATACCGAGGGTGCTGTAGGTGACGGCGCGGCCCCGTCTGCGGGCGAACCACTTGGCGACGGTCGCCTGAGCGCCCACGGCCTGGAGGCTCGGCCGCGCCACACCGGCAACAACGCCGAAGAAGAGCAGGAACAGCAAGATGTTGTCGACCTGGGAGAGAGCCATCAGCGCCCCGCCGATGAGGGCAGCGCTGGCCACCATCAGCAGGCGTGGGCCGCTACGGTCGACGATGCGCCCGATGAAGGGCGCGGCCGCACCCGAGGCGATTGACGCGACGGTCAGGCCGAGGACCCCGATGGTGCGCGGCACCCCAAGGTCCTCGGTCAGCGGCTTGAGGATGACGGGGAATGAACGGGCGATGACGCCCACGCCCGCGAAGGCGCTGAGGAACGCCAGGCCGACGATGACCCAGCCGTAGAAAAAGGGGAGATTCAGCCCGAACGCGGAATGGAGCACAGGCACTCTTGTCTGTGAAGGCGAGGAGGGGCTCACTGGGAGCTGCTGACCTCCCAGGTCACGCTCGTCTCCACGGGTGTCCTCAGGGTGGACAACACGACACAGTACCGCTCGGTCATCTCCCGAAGGCGCTGGACCTGCTTGGGCTCCAATGCCCCCCTAACCTCGATGGTCGAACGAATCGCCTGAAATCCCACCGGGACACTGGGGTCTATCCCCAGCGTCCCTCGCAGGTCGAGTTCGCCCTCCACCCGCACATCCAGGTGCTCCACCTGGAGGCCCATTGCTTCCGCCACCATTTGGGCAGTGATCTGGGTGCAGGCGGCCAGCGCGCCCAGAAGGAGGTCTCCGGAGCAGGCCGCCGTCCCATGCCCGCCGACCCCTGGGTGGGCTCCGGCCGCATAGATGGCCCTCCCGATATCGATGGAGCAAGAGAGGGCGTCTCCCGGGACCTGACTGGCGCGAGCCGTTAAGGTCAGCCGGGCGTTCTCAGGCTCGTCTCGATAGGCGGCCTTCAGCGGCCGCTGCTTGTTACGAAGCGTCATGGGGGCCAAGCCAGTATACTAGGGTGCCGGTTGGCGCTGTTTGTCATTCCGCTTGGAGCCGAGGAGACTGTCTGGGCGGGGTAAGTCGAACGGTGCCCTCCCCTCCAGATGCTTCCCTTCGGCTTCGCTCAGGGTAAACTCTCGGCTCGGCACGACAGAAATATGCGGAGGATTTGCTATGACTCTGGCCGTTGTCGGTCAACCTACACCCCAGATCGAAGGGGTCGCCAAAGTATCCGGCAAAGCCCCCTTCGCCGCCGACGTCCTCATCCCGGGCACATTGACCTGCAGGATCCTCCGCAGCCCGTATCCCCATGCCGCCATTCGGAAGATAGAGACCTCCAGGGCTCGTGCCCTTGCAGGGGTGCACGCCGTTATTACCGGCGCCGACATACCCGAGGCCCTCTTCGGACGGAGGGTCCAGGATATGCCCGTTCTCGCCAGAGACAAGGTACGGTTTGTGGGCGAACGGGTCGCGGCTGTGGCGGCGGAGTCGAAGGAGATCGCCGAGGAGGCGATCAACCTCATCGAGGTTGAGTACGAGGCGCTGCCCGGCGTGTTCGATCCGTTGGAGGCGATGAAGCCGGACGCTCCTGAGGTCCATCCCAGCGTGGCGGCCTACCGGAACCACCTGGAGCCCGTGCCCGAGACGAAGAACACCTTCGCCCATCAGGTCCGGACGAAGGGCGACGTGGACGCAGGCTTCGCCCAGGCCGACCGGGTGTTTGAGCACAGCTTTCGCACCCAGTCCCACCATCAGGGCTATCTGGAGCCCCACGCGGCGGTGGTTCACATCGGGGACGATGGCATAGTTCAAGTGTGGGAGTGCAATAAGCAGCCCCTGGCCGGCAGGGCTCAGCTTGCCCACCTCACCGGGCTCCGGCCGGAGCAGATCGTGGTACATGCCGTCCACATGGGAGCCGACTTCGGGGGCAAGGGCTCCATCATGGACACCGCGGCGGCTTACTGGCTCGCCAAAGCCTCTGGCCGTCCGGTCCGCGCCGTCATGTCCTACACTGAGGAGTTGACCGCCGCAAACCCCCGGAACCCCGGGGTTATCACGATGAAGACCGGGGTGAAGGACGACGGCGGCATCGTTGCCCACCACAGCGTCTGCGTCTGGAACACCGGCGCGTATTCCGCCTTTCTCCCGGCGGGTATCGTCGGTGGCGGTCTGTGGGCGGCCGGCCTCTACCGAGTCCCCCACGTGAAGTTCGAGAACATCGGCGTCTATACCAACTGCACGCCCAGGGGTCACGTTCGCGCTCCGGGCGCCCCCCAGGTCGCGTTCGCTCTGGAGTCCCACGTGGACATGATGGCCCATGCCCTCGGCATCGACCCTGTCGAGTTCAGGATGCGGAACCTGATCGAGACCGGAGAGGAGTCAGCCCTGGGCGAGCCTTTTGAGGACCTTCATGCCAAGGAGACTTTGGCGGCGGCCGCCAAAGCTGCGGGCTGGGCGGAGGCCCCCGGAGCGGGGTGGTGGGCTCCTCGTCTCTCGTCTCTCGCTACTCGTGCCCTGGTGGGCCGGGGCGTCACCATGTACGACCGCCACACCGGCTCGGGGATGGCCACGGTGGAGTTGGTGGTGGGCCGGGACGGCCACGCTGTGCTGTACACCGCCGCACCTGACACCGGCACGGGGAACCACACCATCATGCAA
>CAZPYZ010000050.1:0-5588 GCA_964590215.1 uncultured Dehalococcoidia bacterium
TGCGGCTGGTCCACCTGGGCGGACGGGCCGGAGGAGGATTGCTGCGCTGGTCCGCAGGCCAGGGCAAGCAGCCCAAGGGGCAGAACGACGGAGAAGAACCGTGGAAGCATGGCGTCTTTCCTCCTTTGCGCCTCGGCTTGGGTCCATCCCCAGCCGGTGGTTACACCGGCAAAAGTGGCTAGCATCGGCGTATTGCGACAACGCTAACACCCGGATGAGTCCAGCCATGCCCGCGCGATCCCTGTGAGCTGCTGCGTCCACTCCGTGGGCGGCATGTTCTTCACCCGGCAGGAGTAGAAGCGGTAATAGACCAAGCTCTGGGTCGGTACCGTCGGCATCAGTTCGAACAGCTTGTCCTGGAGCTGGCCCAGGATCACTTTCCGCTTCGCGGGATCGATTTCCCGCTCCTGGGCCAGGGACAAGCGGTCGATCTCCTGGTCGCACAGGTTGGTGACGTTCCGGGAGTCTCCGCAGCGGAGGAACCCGCCCATCCAGCGGCCGGGGAAGAGGGAGGCCGGGGTCATGCCACCCCATGCCGCGTGGTAGTCTCGCCTGCGGATAGTGGTGGCTACGAATCCTGGCACCTGCTCGATGTTGGCCTCGACCCCGACGAGCTTGAAGTGGTTCTGCACCACTTCGGCGCCCGCGACATCCTGGGGCACGCTCCCGGTCTTCATGGTGAACTTGAGGCTGCCCGGGGGGTAGCCTGCCTCCACGAGGAGCTGCTTCGCCCGCTCCCGGTCGGGCTTGAACTTCTCCCGCACCTTGGTGGGTGCCCAGGCGTAGTCCATGATGGCCGCCGGCAGGTGGCCGGTGCGGATAGCGCCGCCCTGGTAGCCTCCCTCGATCACCTCGTCGTGGTCGATGGCCAGGGCCAGGGCCCGGCGCAGCCGCACGTCGGCAAAGGGCGGCTGGCTCACGTCCATCCAGAAACCGCGCGGGACGGGCGCCACGTCCTGGTACATGGCCAGCTTGAGCTGCTTTTCGGCCCGCAGCGCGTCCGCGTCGCGCCGGAGGAAGCCGGTCACGTAGTTGAGGTCCGCCTGGCCGGCTCGGGTGGCGGCAACCCCGGCCGTGTAGTCGGCGAGCACCGGCATCTGGATGTCCTCGATATACGGTAATGGTTTGCCGTCGAAGCCCTTCTCCCGCCATTCGGGGTTGCGCTCCAACTCCACCGTTTGCTGGGGTACGTACCGCTTGAGCATGTACGGGCCGGTGCCGACAGCCATGTTCTTGAAGTCCCCGTACTCCTCCTTCACTTCCCTGGCGAGAATAAAGTTGTTGCGCTCGGCCAGGACATCGCCCAGGAAGTCGGGGTTCGGCTCCGGGAGGCGCAGCACAATGGTGTGGGGGTCCGGGATCTCGTACCTCACGGGCGCCCACGCCGAACGCAAGGCGCCCCCTGCCTTCTGGTGCTCGATAGTCCAGGCGACGTCGTCTGCGGTGAAAGGCCGGCCGTTCACCGGCGGCTTGTTGTGCCACCGCACGTCGGCCCTGAGGGCCAGGGTCCAGGTGAGGCCGTCGGGTGAAATCTTCCACGCCTTGGCCAGCCCTGGAACGAAGGTGGTGTCTTCGTAGTAACACGCCCGGGTTTCCACCAGGTGCTCGTAGACCTGCGGCTGGTACTGGCTCCCCCCGTCGGGCCTGCTTATGTCCAAGTGGTCGAGGCGGGTGTTGGGCCGCACGAAGGTTCCCCCCCGCTTGGGCGTGCCCTCGGCCCGCCAGTGCTCCCTCCCCGGCTCGCAGGCCAGGGCCTGCTTTCGCTCGAAGTGCTCCATGGCCGACAGCTCCACCTCTGCCTGCTCCACCTGTGGCGCCGGAGCCGGTGGCGCCGGGCCGCCGCACGCGGCCAGGAACAGGCTCAGCAGGGCAACGAGGACGATCAGACCGAGGGTCCCAGGGAAGGGTTCCGAGCAAGACAGCGTTTTACCGTTCAACGGCGACCCCCTTCAGGTTTGGAGTCGAGCGTGCTGCTGGGTGCAATGGTTCCAGGCCGCCCTTCGTAGTTGCGGCCGTGACTCCCCAGGGCTCAGCACCCTGTGGAATCGATCCACGCGTAGACCGGTGATGGAGCGTTGTAGCCGGGCTGGATCTGTAGGTAGTTCCTGACCCGGCAGGAAACGGCGTGGTAGAAGACCCTGCTGATCGCGGGGTGGTAGGGCATCAGCTCATAGAGCCGGTCCTGGGCCTGGTCGATGATCTGCTTGCGCTTGACCGGGTCCATCTCGCCCTCCTGCGCTTTGGCGAGCGCGTCAACCTGGGGATCGCTGAGCAGCATCGTGTTCCTTGAGCTGCCTGTGCTGACGAAATCATTCACCCAGTAGCCGGGGAAGGGCACACCGCCAACACCGGTCCAGGCGACGTCGTACTCGAGCTTCGCCTGCACCGGCCCGCAGGAGCCGGCGACCACCTCGAGCTTGCTCGGGAGGCCGGCCAGGGCCAACTGGCGCTGCACTACCTCGGCCTCCTCCGCGCCCGCCGTGCACGTCTTCATCTCCAGTTCCCGGCCCGGGGTGCTCACTCCCAGCTCGGCCAGCAGCCGCTTCGCCCGCTCCGGGTCCGGCTTGAACTTCTCCTTCAGCTTTTCCTGGGGCCATGCCCATTCCACCAGGGAGGGCGGAATGAACCCCGTGTAGGCGGCCCCGCCCCGGTTCACCGCGATCAGCTCTTCCTGGTCGATAGCCAGGGCCACGGCTCTACGCACGGCGACGTCGTCCCAGGGTTTGCGCTTCAGGTTGAACCACAGAGACTGGGGAGCGAAGGCGAGGAATTCCCAGGGGCGCAGCCCGGACTGCCGCAGCGCGTCGGCATCCAGCTTACGCAGACCGAAGGTGCTGGTGCTGTCGATCTGACCCGTGCGAAGCGCCGCGAGCTGGGCGGTGTAATCGGCGAAGGAGACCCCCCTCAGCTGGCTCAAGTAAGGCAGGCGCTGGCCGTCCTCTCCCATCTCCCAGTAGGAGGGGTTCGGCTCCATTGCCACCTCTCCCTGTGCGGGCTTGAACTCCTTCACCATGAACGCGCCGGTCCCCACGGCCACCGTCTTGAAATCGCCGTATTGTTCCTTGATCTCCCGGGGCATCATCAGGTTGGTCGGGGCGCCGACCTTTCCGATGAAGTCGGCCTGGGGTTCGGGTGTCCGCAGGACCACCGTGTGGAGGTCGGGCTCCTCGTGGGTCACGTCTTGCCAGTAGCTCCGGAGCACGCCGCCCTGCTTCTGTTCGTCAATCATCCAAGCGACGTCGGCCGAGGTGAAGGCACGTCCGTTGACGGGCGGGAGGTCGTGCCACCTGACGTCCTGCCGCAACTTGAAGGTCCAGGCCCCGCCGTCGGCTGAGACCTCCCAGGAGGCGGCCAGGCTGGGGACCATCGCCGTGTCGGAGGAGAAGCAGCCCCGGTAGCGGACGAGGGTGTTGTAGACCTGGGGCATCGCGCTAAGGCTGGTTCGCCCTGCCTTGGTCATGTCCATGTGCTCAAAGAGGTCAGTGCCGCGTACCATCCCGCCGCCCCGTTTGGGGGGACCGGGCGACCGCCACGCCTCCTGCCCCAGGACGCAGGCCGCGCGCGTCTCCGTCTGCGACTGCCGCACCTCCGCTCCCCCGGGGGCGCCGGTCTGAGGGGCCGCGCCCTGGGCACAGCCCGAAAGGAAAAGAGCGACTGCAAATACGCCCAATACCGCCAATCCTGGGTGCATCACCCTTGCCAATCGCGTTCTCCTGCTCCGCACCTCATGGCCATGGGAACAAGCATTGCCAGCAAGCAATGTACGGAGCATAACGCGTCTCCTGATCGAACGGGCCCAGCCGCGGGCCACCTTCTCCGCCGCTTCCGGCCGGGAGGGCGCAGCTGGCCCCGCACCTTTCACGGCTTCTCGTTCCTCCGCTCCTGCGGCAGCGCGTCCACGTCGAGCCAGATGGTGGCGGGGAGGAGCCGTGGCTTGATCTGGTTGCCGCGCTCGTTGATGTAGCCGTGCACCCAGGGCTGCCACCAGGAATAGATGAGCACGTCGATGAGCGGGACCGCGTAGGCCTTGTCCAGGATGTGCCGCTGCGCCTGCCGCTGAGCATCGGCGCGCTCCTCGTCGGTCTGGAACGCGGCGAGACGGTCGATAAGCCGGTCCAGCTCCGGATCGCCCAGCCCGGTCTTGCTGGAGTAGGGCCCCTTGGTATGGAAGCGTTCGAAGTAGGTCTTGTACGGGATCTCTTCTCCGCCACCCAGGCCTGTCTGGGCGATGTCGTAGTCGCCGTCCGCCTCCCGCTTCCCCCAGACGCCCCGGTCCAGCGGGTCCAGCTCAGCCTGCACCCCGATCTCCCGCAGCTGGTTCGCCGCGATCTCCGTGGTCAGCTTGCCCGAGGTGGCGCTGGGGTCGTAAGTGATCTTGGTTTTGAACCCGTTAGGATAGCCCGCTTGCTGCAGCAGCCGCTTCGCCTCGGCGAGGTCCTTCTCCCGGTTGGCTGGGTTGAAGCCGGGATACTTCATCAGCTCGTCCTGGGGCAGGGCCCACTTCTTGGAAAAGCTCGCGGTGCCCGGCGGGTTGGGCATCCCCAGCTTACCCATGTTCACCCGATCGATGAGCGCCTTGCGGTCCACCACCATGTTGATGGCCCGCCGCACCCGCACGTCGTCGAAGGGCTTGCGGCTCACGTTGAATATGAAGCCCCGCCCGTGGTCCGCCAGGTAGATGTCGTGGAGGGCATTGGGGGCGTTCTGTTCCAGGATGAGCTGGCCGCCGAAGTCGTCGGGTTTCACCAGGTCCAACTGGCTCGTCACGAAGGCCGAGATCATGGCCGAGCGGTCCAAACCGTAGAACACGCGCAGGCCGTCAGGCTGAGGGCGCGGCTGGTCCCAATAGCTCTCGTTGCGCGCGTGAGTCACCCCGGCGATGTCGGAGAACTCTTTGATGACGAAGGGGCCGGTACCAATGGCGACTTTCTCGAAGGTATCCCCCCGTTCGGCCACGTGCTGTGGCAGGATGTAGGACTCCTGCCGCCAGTTCTTGAGGAACAGGGGGTCCGGCCTGGAGAGGTTCGCCCGGATGGTGTAGTTGTCCAGCACGTCGTAGGAGTCCAGCAGGGCGACCTTGGTCGAGTCCCTGGGGAACTTGTTGTTCTTCAGCAGGTCCCAGGTGAACCCCACGTCCTCCGCCGTCAGCTCCTCCCCGTCGGTCCAGCGCACCCCCTTACGCAGGTGAAAGACGTAGGTGGTCGGGCTCGGCTGTTCCCAGCGCTCTGCCAGCCAGCCGGTGGTGACGTCCTCCGTCCGGAAGTCCCAGCGGGTCATGTCGTCCGACGCATAGTTGTCGTTGGGCAGGTACTTGATGGTCAGCAGCGGCTCATACACCGGGTCGAAAGCGCTGGTCCGGGCCGAGCCTGAGTGACGGAACGGGTGCATGTTCTTGGCCTGGCCCGGCGTCGCAAACTTCAGCACGCCCCCTCGCTTGACGGTGAGCTGCCCACCTTGCTCATCCTGCGCGCTCCCCTGGGGCAGGCCCTGCACTGCGCCGCAGCCGGCCGCGGCAAGCAGGGCGGGGACCAGCAGCAACAAAGGGAGCCGGGCGTAATTGGCCCGCTGAACAGGAATCCCAAAAGTCC
>CAZPYZ010000050.1:5688-13124 GCA_964590215.1 uncultured Dehalococcoidia bacterium
GGCGCCGCCTGGGAGCGCAGGCATCTTGCCTGTCCCGCCCCCTGCCGCCCGGCAGCCTGGAAGGCTGCGCTCCCAGGGCGGCGTCCTCCAGCACCCGCTTCACGTGTCATCAACCAGTAGTCTACCGGCCTGGCGGGACGGCCTTCTGATCCAGCCAGACACTATGAGGCTCCACCAGGTAGGGCTGCGCGCCGTGATTGAAGACGTAATGCTTGACGTAGGGCTGCCAGGCCGGGAAGAACGCGAGGTCGATAGTGGGCGCGTGATACACCTGGTCCAGCACACGCTTCTGCAGGTCCAGCAGCTGCTTCTTCCGGCTCGCCTCGTTCAGCTCCTGGCTCTGCGCCTCGATCAACCGGTCGACAGTGGCGTCGCGCACCGGCGCGGTATTCAGACCGCCCTTGCTGTGCAGGTAGTTGTGGAGGTTGCGGTCCGGCAGCATGCTGCCGATACCCTGCATCAGGATCTCGTAGTCGCCGTCCCGCTGGCTCTTTACCCAGACCCCCGGCTCCAGCGCCTTAACCGTCATCTCCACGCCGATGGCCTTCATCTGCCCTGCGAGCATCTCTGAAACCGCAGAGGCGGTGATGATGCCGCTGTTCATGGTCAAGGCCGTCTTGAAGCCGTTGGTGTAGCCCGCCTCGGCCAGCAGCCGCTTCGCCTCCGCGATGTCCGCGGTTTTGGGCTGACGCCAGCCCGGGAGCTTCAGGAGTTCTTCCTCTGGTATCGCCCAGCCTTTCTTCGCAGCGGGTATTGGTGAGGAGTTGATCACTCCCTTGCCGAAGGTGATGGTGTCGATCATCGCCTTCCGGTCCACCGCCAGGTGCATGGCCCGCCGCACCCGCACGTCGTTGAAGGGCGGCTGGTCCAGCTTGAAGTACATCCCGTAGTTGTAGGGTCCGTGGGCGACGTGAAACTGAACGTCCGGGAGCGCGCCGCGCACCGTGTCGAACTGCACCTGGTCCGGGACGATGATGATGTCCGTCTTGCCGCTCACAAAGGCCGCCAGCCGTGCAGAAGGATCGAGCCCGTAAATGACGGCCACCTTGTCGAGGTGGGGGCCGTCCCGCCAGTACCGGTCATTCCGCACCAGCACCCCCTTCGCCAGCCGTTCGAAGGACTCCAGCTTGAAGGGCCCCGTGCCGATGACGTTTTCTTCGAATTTCAGCCCGCGGTCCGCGATATGCTTCGGCAGCATCTTCATCTGAGACGAGGACGAGGCGATCAACTGCAGGAATTCGGGGGAAGGAGTCTTGGACGTCAGCCGGACCCGGTAGCGGTCGAGGGCCTGGACCGTGTCGAGGCCGCTCAGGGTCCCAGCGGCCCGCGTGGGCTTCTCCGGGTTACGGATGGTCTGGTAGCTAAAGGCCACGTCCGCCGCGGTGACCTCCTCGCCGTCATGCCAGCGAGCGCCTTCGCGCAGCTTGAACTCGTAGGTGGTTGGGTCCACCTGTTTCCAGCTCTCCGCCAGGGCTGGCGCAAGGGTATGGTCGATCTGCCAGTTCACGCCGGGCTCGAACTCGTACTCGATCAGGGGGTCAAATACCGGGCCCAGGGTGATGGACGCGTCGATGCCATTGGCCTCGTAATAGTAGAGGGTCGCCGGCGGCCGGCTGGCGGCAAGCTGGAGCGTGCCGCCGCGCTGGGGCGTCGCCTCGTCCTGCGACTGGGTATCGGGCATAACCTGGGGTGCGCCGCAGGACACCAGCAGCAGGGCCCAGGCCACCGCAGAGAGCATCAAACGGTTCATGGCGTGTCTCCTTGAGATAGATGTCCCGGGCCGCCCGAACCGGCCCGCCGCCCGACCTCCCTTCGCGCTGGAGCGCGTACTACAAACCCTCCCCTTACCAGCTCCGGCTAACGGTCGAGCCAGGAGTATTCGATGCCCCAGCCTTTGATCTGCCAGTTGGGCCTGTAGTTCTTGAGGGCCGGCTGCCAGAACTGGACCGCGGTGCCGGCGTGGACTGCCAGGCCGCAGTAGCAGTCCGTCGCGAGGTAGCGCACGGTCTTACGGATGATCTCCTTCCGCCTTTCGGGGTCCGCCTCCCGCCGCTGCCCGACCAGCAACTCGTTGAGCTTGGGATCGTCGACCCGGTCGTAGTTGTTGCCTGAAGAGGGGTGGAACACCGCGAAGAGGTAGGAGTCGACGTCTCCCGTCACATCCTTACCGGTGACCTGGAGTGCGTGCTCCCCCTTCTTGCGCAGCGGGGAATACTGGGAGTAGGGCATTCCCTTGGACACGGCGTTGATCCCGGCCTTCTTGAGCTGGGCCTGGACCAGCTCCATCTGGGTCACGGGTTCCTGGCCCCTGTCCGTTGGGAAAGTAAACTCCACCGTGAGGCCGTTGGGATACCCGGCTTCTGCAAGCAGCCGTCTGGCCTCGGCTGGATCGTACTTGACCATGGCCTTGATCTCTTCCTGGGTGAATATGCCCGGCACAATGCCCGCCACGGCCCAAATCCCCTGCCCGGCGGCCAGGACCTTGATGAACTCATCGCGATCGATGGCGCGCGAGAGGGCCTTCCGGACCCTGATGTCATCGAAAGGCGGGCGGGAGTTGTTCATGTAGATATGGACGGGGTTCTGAGGGTACTCGTAGCTCTCCGCGTTGGCCACGTGGGGTTTGAAGTCCCGCGCCTCGGCGGCCGTGAGCGGGCTGACCCAGTCGAGGGCGCCCGTCTGGAAGGCGGCCAGGGCTGCGCTATCGTCCGGCACCACGATCATGTGCACCTGGTCCAGGTAGGGCCTGCCTTCTTCAAAGTAACTGGGGTTCTTCTTCAGTACCCAGCGGGTGCCCTTTTGAGAAGCGGCCTCGTCCAGCTGGAAGGGGCCGGTGCCCACCACGCTGTTCTTAAGGTGGCCATCCCGCTCATAGATCTCATGGGGGGCGATGTAGACGAACTCGTGGGAGACATAGTTGAGGAAGGGCGCGAAGGACTCTTTGAAACGGACTATGGCGGTATAGGGATCGGGCGAATCGACGCGCTCGAGACCTTCCAGCATCCATCCCGTGTTCGCTGTGGGGAGCTTCTTGAATTCCCCGGTCCTGGCAAGGTACTCGAAGCTCCAGCGGACATCAGTGGAGGTGAACTCCCGGCCATTCACCGGCGGCAGGCCGGCGAACTTGACGCCCCTGCGGAGGTGAAAGGTGAAGGTCTTGGCGTCGGGGCTGACCTCCCACCGCTCCGCCAGCTCCGGGCGGATCATGCTTTCTCCGTACTCCACGTCCGGGCCCGAGCGGAAGCCGAGCAGGCTGTTGGTGGCGAGGGCGCGCGGCTCTCGGTTGCCGACGGCCTTGCCGGTGTAAGTGATGTCCCAGTCGTAGGGGTCCAGCGTATTGTGCACCTTAAGGGTGCCCCCGTACTTCGGCCCCGCATCAGGAACTGCCGGCTCGCCGGCACCCGGGCCCTGCGGAGCTCCGCAGGCCAGGGCGAGAGCCGCCAATGAGAGGGCAGGGAGAAACCTAAGTGTTCTTGACATCTGCGTTCTCCTCAGAGGTAAGGGTTGCAGTAGGTTCACCGGTCCAGCCAGACATCGCGGGTGGGGTAGCCCCGCGTGGCCACGTTGGGGTGGTGGCCCTTTACGTGGGCCTGCCAGAAATCGAAGCCCGGCGCGTGGTGGGTCCAGAGGGCGTAGCCCATCTCGTTAATGTAGCGCGCCTCCTGGCGCCAGATCTCCTTGCGCTTGATCGGGTCGGGTTCCGCGCGCTGCTCCTCCGCGAGCTGCGTGAGTTTCGGGTCATCCACCTTGTAGTAGTTCGTGCCGGACTTCGGGTGGAAATAGCTGTAGAAATACACGTCCGGGTCCGGCTCCAGGGCAGGTCCCACTCCTGTGGGCGCCATCATGTAGTCGCCCTGCCTCCTCCGGTTGGAGAGGTCGGTGCGGTCCAGGGTCACGATCTTGATCTGGATCCCGACCTTCTTCAACTGCGCCTGCAGCAGTTGGATGTCGCTCAGAAGCTGCTGGCCGTAGCCGGTGGTATAGAGCGTCTCGATCTCCGTGGAGGGGTCGTAGCCCGCTTCCCGGAGCAGGCGCTTCGCCTCCTCGGGCTTGTAAGGCAGGAGCTGCCTCAACTCGGCATCGGTGAAGACGCCGGGTACGGCGCCGTTCATCGCCCAGGCCCCCTGTCCCTTGGTGGAGACCCGGACGAACTCGTCGCGGTCCGTGGCCAGATTCATCGCCCTCCGAAAGCGGACGTCGGTGAAGGGAGGCACGTTAATGTTGTAGTAGAAACGCAGGGCGTTCCAGCCGAGGTACTTCACGGAACCGGCGCCGGGCACGGCTGCCTGCATCCGCTCAACGCCCTCCAGGCTGTCGATGTCCCGGAAGACGTCGATCTGCTTCGCCTGGAAGGCGGCTACCGCCGCGGCGTCGTCGGTGATGACGAGGCCTTGCACCTCGTCCAGGTAGGGCTTGCCGGCATCCCAGTAGTCCGGGTTCTTCTTGAAGACCATCCGCGAGTCTGCTTGCCACCGCTGCAGATCGGCCTGCCAGGGCCCGCTGCCAATGGGACGGTCGTTTAAGTGCCCATCTGCGTCGTAGACCTCGTGAGGCATGACTCCCAGGTGGGTGGTCGCGGCGTAGGTCAGGAACGGGGCGTAGGGGTTCTTGAAGTAGACCACCGCGGTGTAGGGGTCCGGCGTTTCCACCCGGTCGAGCCCCTGCAGCTTGAAGGCGATCTGGTTCGCCTTCGGGAACTTGACGTCCTTGAAGGGCCCGGTGCGCGCGATGTACTCGAAGCTCCACTTGACGTCGGCCGAGGTAAGCTCTCGACCGTTGACAGGGGGCAGGTTTGCAAACTTGACCCCTTTGCGCAGGCGGAAGGTGTACGCCTTGCCGCCCGGCGCCGCCTCCCAGCGCTCAGCCAGGCGGGGCGCCAGGAGCACGTCGTCGTACTTCACCGTGGGATCCGACTTGAACCCCAGGAGGCTGTCGAACACAAAGTTCGAAATGAAGCTGGCCTCTCCCCGCAGCCCCTGGGTCGGGTCGAGGTTCGTGAAGTAGACGGATTCCCGCATCTTGAGCACGCCCCCCGATTTGGGCTGGCCTTCGGCGTCCTGGGTGGCCGGCCTTTGGACCTGGGGAGCGCAGCCTACAGCCACCGCCATTACGCCCAAGAGGATCACGCACGTCCGTCGCATTGTGTTCCCTCCTCTTCCGTATTTCTGCTACTTCTCCAACCAGCTATGGGTCAGGGGCCAGTAGTCCCGCATGTTGTGGGGGCATAGTTTTTCAGATAGGGATGCCATATCTGGTAGGAGGCACTGGCGTGGGTCCGGAGGCCCCAGGCGAACTCGGCGATGCGAAGGCCCACCTGCCGGACGATCTCTTTACGTTTTGCGGGATCGGGCTCCCTGCGCTGGGCGTCCAGGAGCCGGTCCAGCTCGGGGTCCTTGACTCGCCCATAGTTGCGGGGGGACCCGGAGTGGAAAGACCCGTAGGCGTAGGCGTCTACGTCCTCCTTGACAGCCTGGCCCCTCGGGGTCATCTGATAGTTGCCCTGTCCCCCCACCCGGGTGCGGGTGAGCCAGTCGGTGAACTCCACGGGGTTCTGTACCAGGTTGATCCCACCCTTTTTGAGCTGGGCCTGCACCAGGGTGGAGAGGGGCACATAGTCGGTGGCGGTCCCTGTAGCGGGGTACATCCACTCCACGTCGACGCCGTTGGGGTAGCCTGCCTCGCCCACCAAACGCCGGGCCTCCTGGGGATCGTAACGGAGGATGTTCCTGATCTCTTCCTGGGTGAAGAACCCTTCAAACATGCCCGCGAGGGCCCACCGCCCCACGCCGTTTTCCAGGACCCGGATCAGCTCATCCCGGTCGAGGGAGAGGAGGATGGCCCTGCGGATGCGGACGTCGTTTAACGGCGAGACGCCGGTGTTCATGTAGACGTTACCGGTCCCGCCGCCGCCGAAGTACTGGTGGAATACCGCGCTGGGAACCTCCTTTTTCAGCTGCTCCCCCTGCTGGAGGGACTGGGTGATGAGGTCGATCTGCTTGGTCTTGAAGGCGGGACCGAAGGTGGCCGGGTCAGGCAAGATGATGCGCCTGACCTCCTCGATGTACGGTCTGCCGGGCTGCCAGTAGTCGGGGTTCTTCTTCCACACCCACCGGGTACCCTTCTGAGAGGCGGCCTCGTCGTACTGCCAGGGGCCCGTGCCCACAATGCGGCTGGAGAAATTCCCGTCCAAGTCGTAGATCTCGTGGGGGAGGATGGGGTTCTGGTAGGCCGCGGCGTAGTTCAAGAAGGGGGCGAAGGGCTCTTTGAAGTGGACCACCACGGTGCCCGGGTCGGGGGCCTCCACCCGGTCTAACCCCGCAAGGTAGAAGGCGAACTGGCCGGCCCTCAGCCCCTTGTCTTTGAAGGGCCCGGTCCGGGTCCAATACTCGTGGCTCCACTTCACGTCCGCAGAGGTCAGCTGGCGGCCATCGACGGGAGGGAGATCCGCGAACTTCACCCCTTTACGGAGATGAAAGGTGAATATCCTGGCATCGGGCGAGACCTCCCAGCGCTCCGCGAGGAGGGGCTCCAGGACCACTTCGTGGTAATCCACTTCTGGGCCTGTCTTCACCCCGATGACGCTTTCGTACGACAGAAAGATGCTGTCGGAGTTTCCGGCGGACCTGCCGATGATGCTCAGATCAAAGTCCCAGGGGTCCTGGCCGATGCCGATAGTGATGGTCCCCCCATACCTGGGCTGGTCTTCCGCCCCAGCGGGTGGGAGTGGAGCAGGCGCGGTGCAGCCCAGGGCCAACAAGCCAACCGCTGCTATGGTGAACCAAAGGCATCGGTCCATCGCTACCTCCTTGCTACCAACCGGGTGAACCGGATCGCTCTCCTGGGCCGTCCAAAATCGAAGGTCTAACCTCCAAGCCGGCCCTTGGGCTGCGCCTTGTCGTCCCCCGGGAGCGCCGGCGTCTCGCCGGCTGGGGCGCAGGCAAGGGCCGTCGCCGCCACCGCCGCTACCCAAAACCACGATCGGATCGCGCTCGATAGCAACTTGTATCTCCCGCGGGTTTCCATGTGCTACTTGTCGAGCCAGACCCCTGCAAACATGGACCCGTCGGAGCCGAAGGCCAGCGGAATGTAGCCCTTGACGTACGGGTGCCGGGCCTCAACGTGGACGTTGTAGTAGAAGTGCACTCCAAGGGCGTTCTCGTTGAGGTAGCGGGCCGCCTCCCGGATGGCCTCCCGGCGTTTGACGGGGTCCAACTCCCGCCGCTGGGCTTCGACCAGGCTGTCCAGCTTGGGGTCTTTAACCCGCTCGTAATTCTGCCCGGCCTTGGAGTGATACGCGCCGTAGATATAGGCGTCCACATCGCCATAGGTGGGCTTGCCGAGGAAGGCGATGAGGTCGAAGGCGCCCTCGTGCAGTCGTTTCGACCCTGACGCCTTGTCCGGGTTGATCTCGATGTTCATAGTGAACCCGACCTTCT
>CAZPYZ010000051.1:0-13074 GCA_964590215.1 uncultured Dehalococcoidia bacterium
ATTGCTGATAGCTGACCGCTTCCTCCAGCAGCAGCTCCGCAAGCTCCAGGCGAGTCGATGGCGCCGCCCGTCACGAGCACGCCCTTGGGGTCATCTAGTGATCTTGCCGTCTCGAAGGCTGCTAAGCGCTTGAGCCAGCCCTCGTGCTCGAGCCCGGTCTGCCGAAGGACGGTGGCCAGCGCCATATCCGCACGCACCCGGGCTAGGGAGCCCGGCCGGGCATGCCGGTCCGCCCGTTCCGCCCAGGTCCGGTACCGCTCGCTTCCGGTCCCGCCCGCGGTGCTCCCCGCAAACTGAAACATAGCGTCCAGAGCGCTCCCACAGGCGCGTGAAGCGCGCTCATCGTCTGTCAGGTCTCCCGCCGCCAGGTGATAGGCCTCCTCCGCGATTGCCCGGAAGGCCCGCTCCGGCTCCCCGGCCGGGATAAGCGCCTCGGCCAGAGCCAGCAGCAGGTCGCATCGCTGCGCCTTATCATCGGGGTCCAGCACCTCCTGCACCTGCAGCCCCTGCTGCAGGTGCCGCACCGCCTCCCCGTAGGCGTACACCGCCAGGGCGCGGTCCGCCGCCAGCCGGCTGTACTTCAGTGCTTTGTCCAGGTCCTCCCGGTCGGTGCTCTGGATGAAATGCTCCGCCATCTCCGCCGCGTGCTCCGCTGTCCGTTGTGGCACAGCCGCCCCCGGCTGTGTTGGGGAGGTTGGGTGAGGAGCGCTGTACGTCGCCTCCAGGGCCCGGGCCACCTGCTGGTGCAGCCGGATGCGCCGGGGCGGGAAGATTTCCTCGTAGAGGGTCTGTCGAAAGAAGGCGTGGGTGAAGCGGAAGCCCACGGCCCCCACCGCGGAACGGTGTTCCAGAATCGCCCGCTCCGAGGCCTCCTCGAGAGCCCCGTACAGCTCTTCGTCAGCCAGCCCCGCTACCCCCTGCAGCACGTCCAGCCGGAACTCTCGACCGATGACGGCGGCCACTGCCAGCACCTGGTTCGCCTTCTCGGAGAGGCGGGAGAGGCGCTTGCCAATGACGTCCCGCAGCCCCTCGGGGATGCCGCTGTCCGGATCGCCGCCGTCCGCCCTTACGTACCGCCCTCCCTCCCGTACCACCAAACCCTCTTCAACCAGGTAGCGCAAGACCTCCTGCACGAAGAGCGGGTTCCCTTCCGTCTGGCGGTGGATGGCCTCTGCCCGGCCCCAGGGGACCTCCTGTCCCCGGATGATGTTCATCATCCGGTGCACCTCGTCAACGGTGAGCCCGCGCAGCGGGATACGCTGGAAGCTGGTGGCCCGCCGCAGCTCTGCCAGCGTGCTCGAGAGAGGATGGGTCCGGTCCACCTCCACGTCGCGGTAGGTCCCCACCACCAACAGGCGGGCGCCGCCGAGGTTGCGGGCCAGGTGCTGCAGCAGCTCCAGCGTCCCCCGGTCGGCCCAGTGCAGGTCCTCCAGCACCAGCAGCAGCGGCCGGACAGAAGACGCGTTGCGCAGGAAGCCCGCCACGGCTTCCAATAGCCGCCAGCGGTCCTCCTCCGGGTCGCCCGCGGACGGGCGCGGCTCAACGTCAGCCCGCTCCCGCACCTCCGAGACGATGCGGGCCACGTCCCCCGCATTGGAGCCGAGGTCTTGCTTTAACTCTGCGGGTTCTCGGGAGAGGACATAGCTCCGGAGCGCTTCGACGAAGGCGAGGTAGGGCAAGGAGAGGGAGCCTTCCTCGTAGCAGTGGCCCACCAGGGCCTTCCCGCCGCGGAGGGTGGCGTAGGTGGCCAGTTGCTCGCAGAGGGCGGTCTTGCCGATGCCCGGCTCGCCGACCACCGCCGCCAGGGCACCCTGGCCGGAGAGGGCAGCGTCGAAGGCCGCCTGGAGCTGGCGCAGCTCTTGCTCTCTGCCCACGAAGGTGGGGCGGTAGAGGGGGTTAGTCTCGAGTCTCTGGTCCCTAGTCTGTAGTTCCACCCCTCCACCTGACTCGAGACCCGAGACCAGAGACTCGAGACTCCTTCGCACCTCTCCCGCAGACCCCGGTCGCTTGCCCGCGTCCTTTTCCAGCAGCCGCAGGATGAGCGCTTCCAGGCCTGGCGGGCAGTCCTGGCGGTGCCAGGAAGGGGCCACCGGCGGGGTATTCAGGTGCTGGGTGATGATGGCGACGGACTCGTCGCCCAGGAAGGGCGGCCGCCCGCACACCAGCTCGTAGAGCATGCAGCCCAGGGAGTAGAGGTCAGACCGGAACGTGACGTCACCGCCCATGGCCTGCTCCGGGGGCATATAGGCCACGGTGCCGACCATCATGCCGGCCTGCGTCAGCCGGCTACGGTCGAGGGCGACGGCGAGGCCGAAGTCCCCCAGCTTGGCTGTGAGGGATGAGGTATGAGGCATGGGGGATGAGTCGGGGGGCCTCGTTCCTCGTTCCTGCCTCGTTCCTGCATCGGTGAGCCAGACGTTGCCGGGTTTCAGGTCGCGGTGGACGATGTCGTGGGCATGGGCGTGGGCCAGGGCCAGGCAGACCTGGCCGGCAATGCGGATGGCGTCTTCGAGGGGAAGCTTGTGGTCGGAGGCGTTCTGCAGCAGGCCCTCGACGTCGCCGCCGGGCATGAACTGGGTGACGATGTAGGGCTGGCCGGGGCTCTCCTCGCCAATGTCGAACACCGGGACGATATGGGGGTGGTCGCCCAGCTTGCCCATGGCTTGCGCTTCCCGGGTGATGCGGTCGAGGCCTTCCTGGTCCAGCCCTTCGGTCTTGATGAGGGCGAAGGCGACGTCCCGGTCCAGGCGGGTGTCGTGGCAGAGGTAGACCCGCTTCTTGCCGCCCTCGCCGAGGAAGCGGATGACCTTGTAGCGGCCGTCGCAAAAGGCACGAGGTTCGAGGTCCGAGGTACGAGGGGGCCGTGGGGACTCGTTCCTCGTTCCTCGCTCCTCGTGCCGCGTTTGGAGCCCGCGCTTGGCTGCGTCCCGCAGGGCCAGCGCGTCCCGGTGCTCTGGGTCGAAGGTGAGGACGTGCTCCGCCCGGTCCAGCACCAGGACCCAGTCCTTCTTGAGCGCGGCCTCGTCGGCTTCGTCAAGCAGGCGCTCTATGTGGCGCTGAACCCGCTCGCTCGCCATGGATCAGGGCTCCCTTGGGTGGAAGGATCAGGCGAGGCCAAGCCTAGGCCGTTTCCCTCGGAGTGTCAAAGCTGCGCCAGGTTTTCAGCGGGGCCGGGTCCGGGTGCTGGGGCGGGCCGCTGCTCCCCTTGTGTGCTAACTACCGCCTTCGGTCCGGTGGAACAACGTCTTCCGATGGCCAATGACAGGGGTAAACACCAGGGCCAAGGCAGCAGGAACCAAGGTGAGGGCGTACATGGCGCGATAGCCGGTGAGCTCGATGATGAGGCCCCACAACGCCGCACCGAAGCCGCCGCCGAGCTGGAAGGCCATGGTATAGGTGGCCATCGAGGCACCGCTCCGGTCGGGCGGTGAGAAATCGATGGCGAGGGCGTATAGGGAGGGCTGGCTCACGGAGAAGCCCATGGTGTAGGCCATGCCGCCCAGGATAATTTGCAGCGGGTCAGAGGCGAGGGCTGTGATCAGCAGACCGGCGACCTGCAGCGCAAAGCCGGCCCCGATGGCCGGCAGCCGTCCTACACGGTCGGCCCAGTCGCGCAGCGCGATGAGCCCAAGGATGCTGACGATTCCTGTCGCCAGGAAGTAGAGCTCACGGTGGCCTATCTGCAGGTGGTCGAAATAGAGGGGGACGTAGGAAGACATGGGCGCTTGATTGAGCTGTGTCAGAAAGAGCAGGGTAGCGGCCGGTAAGGCACCGACCTCGATGAGGCTCGTTAGCGGACCACGGGATGCCTTTGCGGGCGGAGGCTGGTCGGACCTGCGGGTGCCGAGCGCGGCTGCGGCCGCACCCAGACCCAGAAGGCCGGCGATCACGAAGGCCGGTGTCGCTCCATACTTATCGGCGATCCACAAGCCCGTGGCGGGCGCGATGGCGACGCCCAACGTCTGGCTCAACACGAAATAACCCAGTGCTTGGGCGCGCCGTTGCTGTGGCGACAGCAGAGCTGCCCAGGCGCTGCCCACAACGTTGAGGCCAGCCCAGCCAATTCCATGAACAGCTCGTACGACGAACAGGACGGGGGCGCTCGGGATCATATAGCCGAAGGGGGCGAGACCCAAGAGCAGGCTGGTGCCAGCCAGGGTGCCGCGAAGATGCCCGGCATCGGAAATCCGCCCCATGAAGGGGCGCACAGGAGTCGACGTAACGCTGAAGGCGGCCAGTGCGAGGCCGATGAACACCTCTCCGCGGCCCTGGGCCGCCAGAAAAACCGGCAGCACGGGCGTTACAAGCATGTTGGAGAAATACCCTAGGAGCTGGGTGAGCCAGTTGAGGAGGTAGGTGCGGCGGAGCAGGGGGTTGGTCGGGTCACCAGCACCGCCGGCTGGTGCGACCACCTGGGGCCCTCCCGGCGTCGAGGGTGTAGCGCTCACACCCAGGGATTCTACCGATGCCGTCGGGCTGTCTGCACACCGCCCAGGGGCTCTGGCCCGAAAATCTCCAGATGGCTGTTGACATGGCCGCGCCCCCTACCTAGGATGGCCCATACGCGCTGGCGCGGTGTGTGCGCACAGCGCGGCCCGAAGGGAGGAAGGAGTGTGTCATGCCGAGGATCAAGCATATCGCTCTAACCACGCAGGACCCGAGCAAGGCGGCAGCCTTTTACAAAGAGGCCTTTGGGCTGAAAGAACTCCGCCGCAGTCCTGAAGGGGCGGTGTTCCTGACGGACGGGTACATCAACCTGGCCATCCTGAACTGGAAGACGGAGAAGGACGCCGACGTGGGGGCTAACGGACCCAATTACAGTGGCATCCACCATTTTGGCCTCGAAGTGGAGGATCTTGACGAGGCGTGTGCCAAGCTTCAGATGGCCCAGGGCAAGCGGCTGACCGAGAAAGACCAGCTCGATAGGGCTATGGCGGCGGGCCAAACCCGCAACTTTGAAATGAAGTGGGCCGGTCCCGACGGCGTGGTCATCGATATCTCTCACACCGGTTGGGACGGGACCAAATAATGGTCACGAAAATAACCGCCACGGGCCTCTTCTTTACGGTCAATGGCCTGCGCCTGCATTGTCTCGACTGGGGCAACGAAGCGGCGCCTCCCCTCCTCTGCGTCCACGGCTTCCGCAGCAACGCCCACGCGTTCGATGGGCTCGCCCGCCACTTCCGGGACCGCTTCCACATCGTGGCGACGGACGTCCGCGGGCGAGGGGAGAGCGAGTGGTCGAAGGAAGGGGCGTACCAGTACGAGGATTACGTCTCGGATCTGGAAGGGATCGTCGATGCCTTGGGCTTGCAGCGTTTCACGCTGGTGGGGACGTCTATGGGCGGGCGCATCGCCATGATCTATGCCGGGCGGCATCCCGAGCGACTGGAGCGTCTGGTGATCAACGACATTGGCCCGGACAATGAGGCAGGCTCTGACCGCATCACCCGGGAAGCCGCGGCGACGCCCGAGGATTTCGCGTCCCTTGAGGCCGTGCTCGCCTACCGCCGGCAGACCGTGCCAGCCCTCGCGTCCCTTCCTCAAGAGGAGCAGACGGAACTGGCCCTGACCCTCTTCCGGCAAGACGCCAGGGGCCGCTGGGTCTTCAAAAGCGATCCCGAGTTCTTGCGGCAGCGGGCGGCCAACGGCGCCGGGGGCCTACCTGAGCTCTGGGCGGTCCTGGGCCGGCTGTCCTGCCCCACGCTGCTCGTCTGGGGCACGGCGAGCGACGTACTCTCCCAGGAGCAGGCCCAACGCGTCGTGAAGACGTTGCCGGCGGGCCAGCTGGTGGGGATACCTGGCGTGGGCCACGCCCCCAACCTCACAGAGCCCGAATTCCTCGCCGCCGCCCGTCAGTTCCTCCAAGTGGATTAGGCGCTTGCCGAAGCTGTATCGACAAATGTTGTCGTTGTCGGCGCAAGCGCCTAGACGGGGACGGGCGGGCGTTAGAGGCAAGGGAATCTGCGTGAGCGGGGAATCCATGTACCAACACGTCCGAGTCGTGTTCCACGTGCCCGAAGGGCCCCCGTTCCGGGCGCAGTCCCGGAACGGGCGTAGTACCTTGTTGTGTCAATACGATAACGAATCGGGTCTTGCCACTCTGAGCGGCTGTGCTCGAATCACCGGCGGCCGGCACGATGTCGTGCTGAGAGGCTTTGATTTGTTGTCATTGCGAGCCGGCGTACTGAACGAAGCAGCGAAGGGATCAGGGCAAGCTCTCGGCTCAGGGTGGCAGTTCAGGCGCAACCTGATGTCAGAACCTATGAAACGGTATACATAGTCATGCGCGGCGTTGTCTTCTTGGGTGACCGGAGCCTTGAGCTGCGGGAGTTCCCCGACCCGACGCCGGGCCCGCGTGAGGTTGTCGTCGAGATCAGAGCCTCTGGGATGTGCGGCAGCGACCTCACCCCCTACCGAGCCCCCCGCGGCCAGGTCCAACCCATCATTCGCGGCCACGAACCCTGTGGTGTGGTGGCAGCCTGCGGCAACGGAGTGGCCGCCGACGAGGCGGCGCCGGGACAGCGGGTCATGATCCACCACTACAGCGGGTGCGGCCAGTGCAAGCATTGCAGGTCTGGCTACTCCCAGATGTGTCTGCGAGGGCACCTGGTCTACGGCTCCACCGCCGATGGCGGCCACACCTCTTACATGTTGGTTCGACCGTCCATGCTGGTTCCCCTGCCCGACGAGCTGAGCTTCGCCGAGGGGGCGGCGATTTCCTGTGGGACAGGCACTGCGTACCTCGCCCTGAAGCGACTGGGCGTGTCGGGGCGGGATACCCTGGCGATTTTTGGCCAGGGTCCCGTCGGTCTCAGCGGCACCCTGCTGGCGAAGGCCATGGGGGCGCAGGTCCTGGCGGTGGACGTGGCGCCGGAGCGGCTGCGCCTGGCGGGCGAGTTCGGGGCCGAAGTGACCGTCAACCCCCGCGAGGCCGACCCCGTCGCGGCCATCCGCGACCTCACCCACGGCGAAGGCGCCGGCGCCACTTTGGACTGCACTGGCAACCCCGAAGCGCGGGTGGCAGCGGTGAAGAGCGCGGCCATCTGGGGTCGCGTCTGCTTCGTGGGCGAGGGGAACACGACCACCTTCGACATAAGCCCCGATATCATCCACAAGCAGTTGACCATCTACGGATCGTGGACCTTCAGCTCCATCGGTCAGGCAGAATGCGCCGCCTACATCGTCGACCGGCAGATCCCGCTGCAACGCTTGCTGACTCACCACTTCACCCTCGATCAGGCGGAAGAGGCATACCGGTTGTTCGACACCCAAACCACAGGAAAGGGGGTATTCATCAGGGAGTGATCCAACAATGTCCCCTCCCCCCGGCAGTCATTCACTGATAGGAGGTGTAGCATGGGCTTCAAAATCAATCACCTTCATTTCAAGACGCCGGACCCGACCAAGACGGCGCAGTGGTACATCGATACCCTGGGCGCCACGGTGGTCTCGAAGACGGAGGGAGCTGACGGCAGCCCCTTCTATCGCTTGGACCTGCACGGTGTGCCCATGAACGTCACGGCATGGGTGGCCGGTCAGCAGCTGGAGCAGCACTACGGATTGGAGCACGTTGCTCTCGATACTGACGATTTCGACAACGTGCGGCAGCGCCTTAAGGACCAGGGGGCACGCATCCTCGAGGAGCGGACCCGGCCGAACGGAGGCAGGCTCGCGTTCTTTGAGGGGCCCGAAGGCGTGCGCCTGGAGATCCTGGAGATGGGGCCGTAGGCACACCAGGAACGAGAAACGAGAAACGAGAACGAGAAACGGGTCTCGTCCCTCATGCCTCATGACTCATAGCGTGGGTCGGTGGCCGGGAGGGATCCGCGGCTTGGGGCAAAGGCCTAGGATCGGGATCGCTGCCGGAAGTTCAATGACTGAGGAGGCTCCATGGTCGCAACTGCCGTCCAGTTTCAGTACGTCACCCTGAGCCACGGCAAGACCCGGTACATCGAGGCCGGGGCCGGCCACCCCGTCATCCTGCTCCACAGCTCGGGCCTGCAGAGCGGGGCCGATGATTGGCTGCTCAACGTCCCCGCCCTCGCCCAGCGCTACCGCGTGCTCGCACCCGACATGCTGGGCTGGGGCCTGGGCGATCACCTGGACCAGGAGTATTCCTTCGCCTATCTTACCGACTTCATCCGTGAGTTTCAGGACGCCCTCGGCCTTCGCAGCTCCCATATCGTCGGCGCTTCCATGGGCGGCTGGCTGGCGGGGCTGCTCTCCTACGAGAGCCCCGACCGGGTAGATCGAGTGGTGGTCACGGGCCACAACGGCGTCGACCCCGTCCCCAACGAGCACATGTCTAACTTCCGGCCGCCTACGGATGAGGCGATCCGCGAATGGGTCCTCAAGACAGCCAAAGGCTCGGGGGTGGACGCGGAAGCCGTTGCCGGCGCTCGCATCAGGAAGGCCCATGAGCCGGGTGTAGTGGACGCCTTCGCCAAGATCATGCGCCACATGGGCGACATGAGTACTCGCCGGCGTTACGACATGGTCCGCCGCTTTCCACACATCACTTCACCGACGCTCTACATCTGGGGCAGCAAAGACCGGAGCTTCCCCAAGGCGGAGCTAGCCCACAAGCTCACTCCAAACTCGCAACTCCTGGTCCTGGACTGCGGCCATTTCGTGGCGATGGAGGTCCCGGAGGAGTTCAACAGGGCCACCATCGACTTCCTAGGTGGCGGATAAACCCACCTGGGCGTCGACGGCGGGACTCGTGTCACGTCTTCGTCGCCGAGGGTCATTCTGACCGCAGCGAGAATCCCGAAGGGAGGTGGCAGGGCCCTCACTCCCTGACTTCCCACTTCTTCATTTCCTTGTGATGTTTGAACCGCCCGACTACACCGCCGTCGAAGGCACGGAGGCCGCTCACCGCGGCTTCTACCCGACTCAGCGATGGACTCCGCCACCGCAGGGAGCAGTCGACGTCGAGGTCCCAGTGGCGGAGGAGGTGGAGATCGGGTGCCGATTCTATCCCGGGGAAGCCGTGGGTCCCAACATCCTCTACTTCCACGGCAATGGCGAGACAGTAGGTGACTACGACGGCATCGCCCCGCTGTTTACCCGCCTGGGGGTGAACCTGTTCGTCGCCGACTACCGAGGGTACGGGTCAAGCAGCGGATCCCCGTCCTTCCCCACAATGGTTTCCGATGCTCACATCATCCTGGGCGCGTTCCAGGCCCTGCTGCGGACCAGAGGCCTGGCGGGCAAGCGGTTCGTCATGGGACGCTCCCTGGGCGGCCACTCCGCGGTGGAGCTGGCCGCCCATCACCCGGCTGACCTCGCCGGACTGATCCTGGAGAGCAGCGCGCCAAACGTGGCGCGGCTGGTGGAATACCTCATCGCAACAGAGCGTCACTCCGAGGCGGCCGAGCTGGAAGAGCGCCACCTGGGGAAGGTCCGGGCCATCACTATTCCCGCGCTGTCGATCCACGGCGAGTGGGATGAGCTGATCCCCCTCCATCGCGCCATTTTGTTCTTCGAAACGATGACCATGTCTCAGAAAAAGATGGAGATCATACCCCGGGCAGGCCACAACGACATCCTGTGGGTGGGAACGGACCAGTACTTAAACGCTGTACGGGCCTTCGTCGACGGCTGATCCTTCGCGCCGCGAGCATCCATTATGTGGTGCGTAGTGAGTAGGGCCTGGGCGGCATGGCGAGTCTACTCACCACGCACTACTCACCAGATGTACGTGTGGTTTTCCAGGTTCGTCTGGGCGGGCATCACGCCTTATGCATCACTCCACGGTTGGCAAAAACGTGGTGAACCCCAGCTCCCCCGGAGAATGGCCGAAGGCCGTCAGCATGGCGGCCACCTCGCTGCGGTGCTGCATGCTGTGATAGGTCACCGCCAGCATCATTTGCCAGAGGGGTAGGCGCTGAACCGTCCCGGTGGAAAAGGTCCGGGTGTGGACCTGGTCTAGCATCTCCGGTCGCAGCTCCTTCAAGAAGGCCTGCATCGCACCGTCGATCACCCGGAAGAAAGACCTCACCGCCGCGACATCGGGGAAGTCCTCTGGAACCACGCTCTTCCTGGCGGCTTCCTCACCGGGCAGTGCGCCGCCCCAGGTTGTCAGCCACACCCGCATCCCCCCTACCAGGTGCACCAGTGTATCGCGGATAGATCCCCGCCCGGCCGTCTGAGGCGCGAGCCACTGTTCCCGCGTCAGCTGTTCGGCGGTGTCCAGCACCCGCTCCGTCGCCCGCCGGTTGAATTCGTAGATGGTGTGGAGCGCTTCAATCGATACCATTCGTGTCCTTTCTCATGGTGGTCCTATGTGCGGCGCCGCCGGCCCCTGCCAGCGGTTCGTCCCGAGAGTCATCCCTACGATTGCTGAGCAGCGCGGGGGCTTCTCCTGGCTTGTCCCCCGCCTACTGGTGCGGGCTGCCGGGACGCACGCCACTTCCCGCTGCTGAGTTATGGCCTCCCAGTGATTACATCACACTACGCAAGCCGTGCCATCCCCGGCCGGGACGGTTGCCAGCCCGGGTTGTCCGCCCGGTCGTTGTTCGCCCACGACCGCAGTTCGATGGAATTGCCGTGGGGGTCCTTGATCTCGGCCCGCATGCCGTCGAAGGTGGCCCCGGGGTTCGGCCCCCAGGACGGCTCGATGCCATGGTCTTTGAGCTCCTCCAGCGTTTTAACCATGTCATCGACCCGCAGGGCCACGAGCTTCACGCCCATCTGGTTGGGGTCCCGCTGCACGATCCCTGCCTGTTCCGTGGCGCGATGCTCCAGGAACTCCAGCATGATGTCCCCAAGAGTGAGGTAAGCGATCTCCCGCCCGGCCTCACCCTTTCCGGGAGAAGGATACGCCACCCGCCGGGCCAGCTTGAATCCGAGAACCTGGGTGTAGAACTCGATACTCCGGTCCAGATCGGGGGTCACGACCTCGATATGGTCTACGCACTGGATCATGGTTGCTCCTTCCCCTCGGGTCGAGGCAAATCCAAACGCCGCGAGTTCCTCTCGACGGTACTATACTTCCTTCCCGGCGCAGGGGGGGTTGGAATACATCGCAACAACAACAGCAGCTGTCCTTCAAAGCTTCGGCAGCCGGCGCACCGCCGGATACCCTGAATGACACTGACGCGAGGGTACTGTCCTGCTGACCCTTCGGCAAGCTCATGACAGGTCTGGGGGGAGGCCCCGCCGCCACCAGTCCCTTCGTGCCTTAGGATGACAGTTGCCTGATGTCATTGAGCCGGTTCGCGCCTGATGTTTCCCGACTTCCTCATTTCCTGGGTGTAGTGCTAGTCTTGTCCCGCGATGGCCAACGCACCGAGTCTGACATGAGGGCCCTTGTTGTCGGTGGGACCGGCCCCACTGGCCCCCTCATCGTGCGGGGGCTGATACAGCGCGGGTACGACGTCACCATCTATCACCGGGGAGAGCACGAGGCCCCGGAGCTTCCCACGGTGCAGGGCCATCTCCACGGCGATCCCAATAACCCGGAAGATCTCGCCCGGGACCTCGCGGGGTCCAGCTGGGACCTGGTATGCTCGATGTACGGCCGGCTGCGGCACGTGGCGGATGTCTGCGCCGGCCGCTGCGACCGCTTCATCGGCATCGGGAGCATGACGGGGAACGTGCCCCAGGACCTGCTGCCCTTTCCCGAAGGCCGGGCTGTGCCTGTGGACGAGGCCTATCCCCGCCTGACCGAGCGGGCGCCGGGCTACGAGCGGCAGTGGGCCATCGCCGACAGTGAGCGGCAGGCCATGGCGCACCACGCCCGGGGCCACTTCGCGGCGACGATGCTTCGCTACACGGCCATCTATGGCCCGCGGGCACGGGGCCAGTGGCTCTGGCCCGCGGTACGGCGCATCATGGACGGCCGCCCTCATATCATCGTTCCAGGGGAGGGCACCGCGGTGTCGCCAATCTGCTTCACCGAGAACGCGGCGCACCAGGTGCTCTGCGCCGTGGACCGTACCGAGAGCTCAGGCGAGGCCTTCAACTCGGTGGACCGCAAGATGTTCTACCTACGGGACCTGCTCCAGATCATCGCCGGGGAATTGGGCCACCGGTGGGAGGTGGTCCAGGTGCATCACCCTCTGGCGGCCAAGCTCGCGGCGGGCTATGGCCGTCCCAACCGCCCGGTGGATACGACAAAGCTGGCGTCTCTGCTGGGCTACGAGGACGTGGTGCGCCAGGACGAGGCGGTGCGGCAGACGGCTCGCTGGCTGTGGGACCGGCGTGATGAACTGGTCAGGGAGGACACGAGCAACCCCTACGCGTACGATCTCGAGGACAAGCTCATCGGGTCCTACCGGCGATGGAGCGAGGAGGCGGGCAAGCTCGATGCCAACCCCTGAAGAACTGAAAGCCACGGCCCTGAACGCTATCGACGGGCGTCGTGACTGGCTCATCGCCATCGCCGAGGTCATCCTCAAGCACCCGGAGGCCGGCTTTCAGGAGACGAGAACCGCACGCCTGGTGAGCGAAAAGCTGGCCCAGTTGGGGATTCTCCATGAGACCGGCATTGCGCTGACCGGGATCAAGGGAAGGCTCGCCGGCGGTGCCCCCGGCCCCACCGTCGCTGTCATCGGCGAGCTGGACTCTCTGCGGGTCCCGGACCACCCCTGCGCCGACCCAGACACGGGCGCTGCCCATGCCTGTGGTCACAACGCCCAGATCGCCATGATGCTGGGCGCCGCCGCGGGCCTCGACACCATCGCCAGCCACCTCTCCGGTAACGTCGCGCTGATCGCGGTCCCGGCCGAGGAGTTCATTGATGTGGAGTACCGCCTGAAGCTGCGCCAGGAGGGGCGTCTCGGTCTCATGGCCGGCAAACAGGAGTTCATCCGGCTCGGCGCTTTCGACGACCTGGATATGGCCATGATGGTTCATACCAGTTCCATGGAAGAGGACCGCAAGCTCGCGATTGGCGGAACCAGCAACGGCCACGTGGTGAAGTTCGTGCGGTTCATGGGAAAGGCCGCGCATTCCGCCGCGCGCCGACGAGGACCTGTCGGTGATGGCCGAGTTCGGCGTCGCCGCGGCGATGGACGCGCTGGATGACGCGGGGCTGGGGCCCGACGACGTCGATATGGTGATTTG
>CAZPYZ010000052.1:0-13070 GCA_964590215.1 uncultured Dehalococcoidia bacterium
CTGACTGCTCACCCAGCTTGTCCGGTTCGGACAGATGATGAAGGTGACCATTGACGGTGCCCGCGTCGAGATCACGTGCCGTTTCGCCCGAAAGGGCTCCGTGCTTGCGAGCACAGTGGAAGCACGTGGGGAAGGGGTTGAAGTAAAGGTTCGGGTACACTCGCCCGACTCGCCGAGACGGGTCGCGGCCTTGGTTCGCAACGCGGAGGCGGGGTGCTACGTCATGCAGACCATCCGGCACCCAACGCCCACTTCCACGACGCTGGAAGTGAACGGTCAGGCGGTGCCAATCCCAGAATAGGTCCCCAGAAGTGCCACGCTCGCCAGCACCACCACTCTCCCGATTCAGAAAGGTTGCCGAGGGCTTCGCGCGCTGTCTCGTAAGGGAGCTAGACGGGCAGGTGCACCTAGGAGTGCGGCCGGAAAGCCGCACTCAGTCGAGGGAGGAGGGGCAAACTACCGCTGCGTGAACCTGGGGTCCGGGGCGCAGCCCCAGTGTCACCGGCTTTCCGACCGTGCTTCTAGCGGTGCTATAGGGTCGGTCGACGGGGGTGATGTCACGGACCGGAGCGACATCGACCTCATGGCGCTGGTGCAGCAGAAGAGCGACACGGAGGATCGTGCCTACTACGCCATGCACCATTCGGCCAAGGCCGTGCTTTGGGGACGCCCGGAGCGCATGCGCCACAGCCACCAGGCTGTGACGATCAATTCGCCCTCCACCTGATGCGGCCGGGGCTGGCCGAGGCACGTTTCTCCCAGTACCTGGAGAACGGCTGGCCACGCCGTTTGGATGCCACCTAGAACGCCCAGGTGCAGATCACCGAGGCGACTGAGAGCGCAACCTTCGGCTGGGCGAGGAGAGGCTGCAATGGGCCCGGAGCCCGCTGGAGGAGCTACCCGCAGGCTAGCGCGTAGACGTCCTCCACCCCGGCAGGGAGCCGCCTTTCCTGCCACGTCTTCCCGCCGTCGACAGTGCTGAACACCTGCCCTGACCGGGAGACACAATGAACCTGTTCCTCATCCTGCGGATGGAGCGCGATGGCCATCATGGTGCTTTCAGCCTTTACCCCGTGGTCGAGGCGCGCCCAGGTTTCGCCTAGATCTCCGCTGCGCCACACCGACCCATCCCGAGACCGGGCCGCGGGACTGAGGCAGGCGTACAGCACCCGCGGGTCCTGGGGTGACACCCGGACATCCCGCGCGTAGGTGAGGGGCGAGAAGCGCCCGATGTCCATGTCTTCCCAACTGGCGCCGCGGTCCGCGCTTCGAAACAGGCCCATGCGGACCGCCAGGAACACCGTTCCCGGACGCGCCGGGCTGACTGCCAGGGCATGGGCGTCCAGCATCCCCTCGGTGTCGGTGTCGCTCTGGATCATGCTCTTCAGGTTGGGCCGCTCGGCGAGGTCAACGAGCCCCCTACAGCAGTCGTCCCAGGTCTCGCCGCCGTCGAGGCTTCGCATCACGCCGCCGACCTCCAGGCACGCGTAGACCGCGTCCGGCTCATCTGAGACCAGGCGCATGACCCGGCATGGGAAGGCCATCTTCACCCGCTCCGGCAGCGTCGCCTTCGGCAGCGGGCGCCAGCTGTCACCACCGTCGTCGCTTCTCCAGACCCCGGTGGGCGACGTCCCAGCGTAGACAACCCGAGGGTCCTTGGGATGCAGAAACACCGACCAGACCGCCCGGTCCAGAGGTAGCTTGTCCCAGTGCTCTCCGTGATCCGTGCTGCGGCGGGGTCCGCTTCCGGTGCCCGCGTAGATGACGCCAGCATCTTCGGGATGGGTGGTGATTGCGTAGACGTTCTCATCGAGGACGCGACCCCAGGCGTCGTTTTGTAAGCGGAAGAGGCCGCCGATGGAGTCGGGGTTCGTTTGGGCTGCGCCGACGTACAGGTAGGTCATTGGCTTATGCCCTCACCCTAGTCCTCTCCCAGAGGGAGAGGGGAGATGGTGTGTCCTCTCCCAGAGGGAGAGGGGAATATTAGCGCATCTTCCAGACGGGCTTGCGTTTTTCCGCAAACGCGCGGGGGCCCTCCAGCCGGTCCTCCGTCTTGCTGAGGATCTCCCCGATAGGCTGGGCAAGGCGCATGCTGGCTTCCACAGGCAGTTCCCGTCCCTGGCGCACGATCTTCTTGATGAACTGGACCGCCAGGGGCGCGCATTCCGCGATCTCGTCGGCGATCTGCTCCACCTTCTGGAACAGCGCCTCCCGGTCGGGCACCACCGCCTGAAGGATGCCCCATCGCTCCGCGGTCGCGGCGTCGATGTGGCCCCCGGTGAGCTGAATGTAGAGGGCGTGGCCGAGGGGGATCATGCGCGACAAGTTGTGCAGGCCATAGCTGGCCAGAAGGCTGCGGCGGGGCTCCGGGAGACCGAAGCGGGAGGCCTGGGTGGCGACCCGGATGTCGCATTGCAGCGAAAGCTCGAAGCCCCCGGCCAGGCAGTACCCGTCGATGGCCGCGATCATCGGTTTCCAAACCCCCAACTCGGTCCAGCGGCCGTCGGGCCCGCCGCCTTCCGCCCGGACACCGGAGGCGTCTGCAGCGGCCCGCTCCTTGAGGTCCATTCCGGCGGAAAAGGCTCGACCCCCGGCCCCGGTGAGCACGCCGACCAGGATATCGTCATCGTCCCGGAGGTCGATGAGGGCCGCGCGTAAGCCCTCCCGAACCGTCGAGTTCAAGGCGTTCATCGCCTCCGGCCGGTTAAGGGTGATATAGGCCCTGCGGTTCTTTTTCTCGTAAAGAACCGCTTCATTGCCTGTGAAAGCCATGAGTTCCTCCTCTTCAGGAAGTTAGGAAGTGAGGAAGTGAGGAAATGAGGGGCCTCCTCCGGCCGAATGCCCAACTTCCTTACATCCCGACTTGTCCCCTGCTTACGCTGGCTTGAACGCTGCTGTGCTCATGCCCATTTGACTCCGCCCAATGATGCCCAACATCGAGTCCGCGTTGGGCGGCATCAGTGTTGCCGTCCTAACGTCCCTGAAGGCGCGCTCGATAGGCATCGACTTCATCGCGGAGCGGCCGCCACAGACCTGGAGGCAACGGGCGGTCACCTCCAGGCCGGCCTCGGTGGCCGCGTATTTCGCCTGAGCCGACAACAAGCCCCGCCGGGTGGAATCCGCCCCGGTCCAGTTCGCGGCGGAGCGCTCCAGGATCAGCCTGGCGCCATCCAAGGCGATGGCCATCTCTCCGAGGTGCCGCTGCATGAGGGGGTCGTTGCCGATGGGCACTGTATCCGGTGCGAAGACCTTGGTCCGGCAGTATTCCCCCGTGTAATCCAACGCGCCTTGAGCAATACCCAGGTACACCGCGGCGTAGCCGAGGCCAAACTGTTCGATGACGCCGCAACTGAGCGGCGCCCCGCCAGGACCCAGCACCTCGTCCTCTCCCACGAAGCAGTCCGTGAATCGAGTACCAGGGCTCACCGTGGCCCGCATCCCCAGTGGGTCCCAACTGCCGGCAGTCTCCATCCCCTGTGCGTCCCGCGGAACAATAGCCTGGACCAGTCCCTTAGCCATGTCCTGCTGGCCTTCCAACGATCCCCAGACCAGGTAGTAGCCCGCCGCTCCTGCCATAGTGCAGAAATGCTTCACTCCGTTCACGTGATACCCGCCTGGTACGGGAGTGAGAGAGGTCTCAACCAGTAGTGTCCGGGTTAGGCTCACAGGCGGCTCGCTTCCCCAGCTCCCAACCAGCTTGCCCCCTTCGATGACCTCGGGAAAGTAATGGTTGTGCTGTTGCTGAGATCCGAGGACCGCGATGAACTTCGTCGCGGTGCTATGCATGTGGAGGGTCATGGCCGTGGAGGCGCAGCCGCGCGCGATGCGCTCGATGACGTTCACGTAGGTCAGGGGATCGACGTCGAGACCGCCGAAGGCCCGGGGGATACAGAGGCCGAAGAGCCCTTCCTTCCAGAGGTCTTCCCAGTTCTCTCTGGGGTGGCAGGCCTGCTGGTCATAGGCGGCGGCCCTGGGGGCCAGGCGCTCCTTGGTGAGTGTCTCAACCCGGTCGATAATTGCTGCATCCACCGCTGTGCCCTCGCCTCAGCCCTCTCCCTGGGAGAGAGGGCAGTTAGGCCATCCCCTTTGCGCCCTTCATCGTGGCTCGATTACAGTTGCAGGTTCCGATCTGGTGCAGCTCGATCATGTTGCCTGCGGGGTCGTTCAAGAAGATCTGCGGGGTACCGACCGCCTCACCGGCCATCCAATAGGGGGTCCCCAGCCGGTCCAGCTCCCCACGCGCCTTCTGCACGTCATCCACGGCCAGGGCCACGTGCCATTTCGTCGGGTCCTGGTTGACGCCTTTGGCGAGTTGGGAGGTCCCTTCGGCGCCCATGATGTGGATCTGGGTCGCCGCCTCTGGGCCTATGTACATCCAGGATCCGGGGACTGAGGGGATGTCTGGACGGTTCTGGTCCTGCTCCAGGCCAAGGACCTCCTGATAGAACCGGGTAACTTCCTCCGCCTTATCGGGAGGCACGCGCACGGCGTGGTGGTGCAACTCCAGCACGTTGATCGGCATTGGCCTACCTCCTGGGTCAGTCTTTAGTTTCCAGTCTCTGGTCCGGGTGAAGGACTGGAGACCCGAGACTAGAGACCAGAGACTCGTTTACAGCACCCGATAGAAAATCTGCTCCCGGATCTCCCGGACTGTTTCCTGCATCCATGCCGCCTGGACCCCCTCGCGGCGCTCCCGCACGATTTTCATCTTCTCCTCGTCGCTCAGCCCCTCGCCCAGCCCTTCTCGCACGTCGGCCATCCACTTGTAAGCTGCTGCCGGCCGCTCCGTCCAGTGCCCCAACTCCCTCCAGTCCTTGTCGAAGAAGACGAACACGGGGATGCATTCATAGTTGTGGCGCCACAGGTACTCGGCCATGAGGTCCTTGTTCTGATCCCGGGGGAAGATCCGCATGTCGAACCCGCCTGCCTCAGCCAAGCGGGCCGCGATGGGCATGCCTCGAACAACGTCGGGGCACCAGTCCTCACCAATGGCGAGCAGCTTCACCGGGCCTTTCCTGGCGTTATAGGTCCGGAAGAAGGCGGCGTCGTCCGCCGTGATCTGAAACTCCTGATAGTTCTTCTGGAACCGTTCCTTGTTGGCCTTGATGGAGTCCACGTAGGCCTGCCAGGTGAAGCCCTGGGCAAACCGTTCTGGTGTTACTACTGAAGACACCGTTGTCGTCATCCAACCCTCCTGATTCCACGATGTTCGTCCGGGCAGGTGTGATAGTATCACGCTGTTTGGGAGGTCGCCATGGCCGCTAGAAGACGCCCCGTGTTCCTCGTTTCGCTTGCTCTGCTGGCAGTAGGCTGCGCCGCGCCGGGCCCGCCCGACGATGCGGCCGCCACCCAGGCTGTTGTCCAGACGCCGAAGTACGGCGGGATTTTTCAGTTCGGCGCCCAATCCGCACCCACCAACCTCGATTACTACAAAGGTGGCGCGTTCGCCGACACCGTCTCCTTAAGCTTCGTCTACGAGCCCTTGGTGGGACTCAAGCGGGAGTTCGAGGCGCCGGGAAAGCTACGGGACTACCGCATCAACAACGAGGTGGTGCCAAAGCTGGCGGAGAGTTGGAGCCTGAGCGAAGACGGGACGGTCTACACCTTTCGGATCAGGCAAGGGGTGAAGTGGCACGATGGCACGGCCTTCGCCGCAGAGGACGTGGCCTTTGCCTACACCTACGTCCTGGCGCAGCCCTTCGTGGCCCGTGGCTATATCAACGAGGTGGCCAAGACCGAGGCCTTGGACCCGCGAACCCTTCGGGTCACTGTCAAGGCGCCTTCGGCCACGGTAGTGTACAACATGACCAACCCGGTGATATCGATCCTGCCCCGCCACCTGATAGAGGCGGGAAGGGACCTCTCCAAACCAGAAAACGCTGTCGGGACCGGGCCCTTCCGGCTCAAGTCCTACGACAACAAAGTCGGCGCGACCTACGTCAAGCACGGGGAATACTGGCAGCCCGGCAAGCCTTATGCTGACGGGGTCAGGCTCTTCTACGGGCTTGACCGTGCGGGACGCATGGCCGCGTTTGGCGCCGGCAAGACTGACATTTTCCACTTTTTGGACAAGGCCGAGGTCGAGCCGATCCAGATGGCCCGGCCGGACATGCAGACCGACAAGTTCATCTCCGTGTACGGCAACAGCCTGACCTTCAACTTGACCCGGGCGCCTTTCACCGACCCGCGAGTGCGACGGGCCTTTCAGTTGGCCGTCGACCACCAGAACATGGTGGATACCCTCACCTTCGGGGAAGGCGTCATCAACCCGCCCGGCTTCACGGGGGCGAAGACCGGTTGGATCCCGACCCTCGAAGAACTGCGTCGGAGCTGGCCGGGCTACAGCACGGACAAAGCCAAAGACCGGGATGAGGCTAGGCGGCTGCTCGCCGAGGCTGGCGTGCCGCGCGGCTTCAAGACCAACATCCCGTTCAATGGCGCCTTGACGACGTCTCCGAAGATAGCCCAGGTGCTCGCCACCCAACTACGGGACATCGGTATCGAGGCGGACGTACAGCCCATGGACCCGCCGACCTATGCGCGGACCCTCGCAGACGGGAATTACCAGACCATCCTGGCCTTGGTGGCCGACATGGAGCCCGCCACCAATTGGTACAACTACTTCCACTCCAGAGGCGCCTATGGCAAGGGTGGACCCAATGACCCCGAGCTGGATGCGTTGCTCGAGGCCCAAGCTCGGGAGCTGAACATCGAGAAGCGGAAGGACCTGTTCCTGAAGATCCAGCGGCTGCTCTCCGACCGGTCGTACGTCGTGTCCACCATCGAGTACCGGCAGATCGCCGCCTGGCAGCCATGGCTGCACAATTACCTCTACAATATAGGCGCCACCGAGTTCATGACTGAAGGGGCCGCCGAAAACCTCTGGCTCGACGACCGTGCCCCCAGGGACCGGTCCATTGACTGACTCCGAGTGACGGTAGCCGCTTTTTCCGCCTGGTACCGCCGGAGCGCCGCGCGGCCTAAGGCCCCTTCCCTAGGCAGCCGCGGCTGGGTGGCGGAACTATTCCAACGTCCTCAACGACGGAGCTGATATGCCGAATCCCCCTGGCACCATGTTCACCCCAGAGTTCGACCGGTTCTTCCGGACTCATGAGAAGGTCATGTGGCAGTTCAGCGCCATCGACTTCAGCGCGCTGCGACCAGACCTGCTGACTCCGGACGAGGTTGAAGCGCTGCGCGGGGCGATGTTGGTGGAATCTCACAACCCCGTGTACACCATGCGGATCCTGGAGTACTACCGGAAGGACCACGAGGTGACCGCGTTCGTCACCACCTGGGGCTACGAGGAGATGAAGCACTACGCGGTGCTCCGAGCGTACCTCGAGGCCAGCGGAAAAGTTGATGTAGAGGACCTCGATCGCGAGCTGAGGACCACCCGCGGCGGCCAGTGGGGCGATGCCGAGACCCGCTTCAGCCGGGTTCAGAGCTTCACTTACGCGATGGTCCAAGAGCAGGCCACGGCCCGGTTCTACAAGCGGTTTGCCGAGTTCACCAAGGAGCCCCTCCTCCAGGAAATCCTCCGCCTCATCAGCAAAGACGAGTACCGCCACTGCCAGTATTACCTGGACAAGGGGAAGCAGGAGCTGGCCCTGGGCGGAGACCGCCTGCGGGAGGTGGACGAGATCCTGTTGAACTTTCAGATGCCTGGCCCAAGCTTCATTCACGACTTCGACAAGTACGTCCAGGCCGGCTTGAAGGTCGCGCCCATCGATATCGGTGCGATGAGGGAAACGGCGGACAAGGTCGCCCAGCTGACCGGCCGCCTCCACCTACTCAAGCTGGCGACGGATCGTGCCTTCCACCGCAAACTGAGCGACGAGTGGGGAGTCGATATCCGCTCAGTCCTGGCCGCGACGCTGCGCGCGTAGGTCCGGAACTGGCGCAGGCGCCCTCGCCTCCGCTGGCTTGCGGGGGCTCTTGTGTTATACGTTAGGGGTTTACGGAGGGAAAGGTTTGATAGCCTCCGCGATCACTGGGTTCTCCGGGAACCGCCGGTAGCCTTCCTCGTATGCTCGGTCAAGGCGCGCAATCTCGGAACGCCGGAGATGTTGCCTGCACGCTTCGCGGATAACTTCAGCTCGGGTCTTTCCTTCGGCGTGCGACAACCTTTCGAGCTGCTGGCGCAGATCCGCTTCCATGGGGACCTGAACTATTTTGACCAACGCACCCCTATCGCCTTGGGGAAGAACTTACACAACGAAGTATAGAACGTCCTGACCCTGCCGCGGTTTTGGTTTGAAAGGGGGACGGGCTAGGCTTCTTCTATGACCACCGAGCCTCCAACGAGCGCCTCGACCCGAGCCAGCAAATCAGGGCCTAGCTGAACCCCGAACTGGGGCAGCTCGAAGGGCACGGCAGTGCCCCCACTGAGGACAGTCAGGCGGACGGCATCGGCGCCCTCATGGCGTTGGAGGAGGGCGAGCAGGTCCTGGAAGACTGCGACGTCCCTGTTGGGGTCACTGCTTTCGCGAAGTTCTATGGAGAGCGAGCGCCGTTTCCTATGGCCGTTAGTAAGGGTCCCATTCCCACCAGGTGGGGCCGGTCGGGGTTCCATTCGATGCCCATTGGGGTCAGCAGCCGGGACGTGCGCCACCAGCGCGTGCCCGAGTCTTCCATCCTTCCCGGGCATGGCTGCCTGCGGCTCCAGTACTAGCGTCCACTCTTCCATGGCAGCCTGAGGGTCTGTGGGTAGCGCCGGAGGTTCAAGAACGACTTCATAGCGCTGCACTCCCTCACAGGACAGTTGGATGACGCCCCGGCGTTCGGTGACCTTGCCCCTCACCAACAACAGGGCGCCGTCGGTCCAGAGCTCCTTGGTCCGCTCATAAACCTCGGGCCATACCATGACCTCCACAGATCCTTCCAGGTCCTCCAACATTGCGGAGGCAAAGGGACGGCCATCCTTGGTCAGCAAGAGTCGCGCTGACGCGACCATGCCGGCGACGATGATGGCCTGGCCCGCTAGCTCAGCGTCGATCTGGCCGCAGAGGACGGCGTCCCTCGGGATCTGGCCCGCCACTGCCGAAAAAGGGTGTTGGGACACATACACCCCCAGCAGCTCTTTCTCCCAGGCCAGCTTCTCCTGCAGCGGCACGTCGCCGCCGGACAGCTCCAGCGCGTGGACGGGCACGGGCACGGTTTCCCCCCAAAGATCGAACATGGTGGTCTGCCCGGACTGCCTCATCTTCTGCTCTCGTTGCGCCGCGGCCAGGACTTTGTCGATGCCCGACAGCAAAGCGCCGCGGGGACCCAGGTCATCCAGGGCCCCGACTTTGATGAGGCATTCGAGCATGCGCTTGTTCAGGGCGGAAAGGTCGGCCCGGCGGCAGAGGTCCTCGACGGAGATGTACGGCCCTCCTTCCCTCCGGGGCTTCAGCAAGCCCTCCAGGGCGCCGGCGCCGACATTCTTGACGGCGGCGAGACCGAAGCGGACACCCAGGCTCGACGAGGTCCCAGGCACGCCCCGAGCGCCGTCGACGGGTCCCTCGTCCCTGGTGACTGGTCCCTCCCCACCGGCTGGGACAGGCTCTACCGTAAAGTCTCGTTCGCTCTTGTTTACGTCAGGGGGGAGGACCGGGACCCCGAGGCGCACGCACTCGGCGACCGCGCCGGCGAGCTTCTCGGGGTTGCCCGCAGAGCACGTCATCAGCGCGCACATATACTCGGGCGTGTAGTTGGCCTTGAGATAGGCCGTCTGGTAAGCGATGAGCGCGTAACTGGCCGCGTGGGCTTTCGGAAACGCATACCCCGCGAAGGGCTCGATGAGATCGAAGACCGCGGTCGCGTCCTCTTTTGAAACCCCCTTCTCCTGGGCGCCCTGGAGGAAATGGGCCCGTTCCGCCTGCATGAGCTCTGCAATCTTCTTGCCCATAGCCTTGCGGACGATGTCAGCCTGGCCCAGGCTGTAACCGGCAAAGCGCTGGAGGATCAGGAGCACCTGGTCCTGGTAGACGATGACCCCATAGGTCTCCTCTAGGATCTCCCCCAAGGCGACGTGCGGGTACCTGATTTGCGCCCGGCCGTGCTTCGCTGCGATGTACGTCGGGATATGCTGCATGGGGCCTGGTCGATACAACGCAACCAGCGCGGTTATCTCTCCCAGGTTCTGAGGTTGCAGCTCCTTGATGGCCCGGCGCATGCCACCGGACTCCAGCTGGAATACTCCGGTAGTTTCCCCGGACGAGAGCATCTCGTAGGTTTTGGAGTCATCCAGGGGCAACGCCTGAAGATCTAGCGGGATGCCACGGTTCTCCCGGATCAGATCACGGGCTTTCCCGAGAATAGTCAGGTTGATGAGGCCCAGGAAATCCATTTTGAGGAGCCCGACTCGCGCCACGTCCCACATGGACCACTGGGTCATCAGCATCCCACCACTCCCCCCAGAGGAGCGGTTCAGCCGTTGCAGCGGCACCAAGTCCAAAAGAGGCTCTCGTGAGATGACAACGCCAGCGGCGTGGGTGGAAGCGTGGCGAGCGGTACCTTCCAGCTGCTTGGCGGTGTCGATGAGCTGTTTGACCGTCTCGTCCTCCTTATAGATCGCGGCCAGCTCCTGGCTCTCTTCGAACGCCCGATCCAGGGTCATGTGGAGGCCGGGGGGAATGAGCCGGGCGACCCGGTCTCCTTCCCCGTAGCTCAGGCCCAATGCACGGGCGACGTCCCGGATGGCCGCCTTCGCCCCAAGGGTGCCAAAGGTAATGATCTGCGCCACGTGATCCGGGCCGTACTTCTCGGCAACGTAGCGGATCATCTCGTCCCGCCGGTCATCCGCGAAGTCCATGTCGATGTCGGGCAGCTCTTTACGCTCCACGTTCAGGAAACGCTCGAAGACCAGCCGGGCGCCCAAGGGGTCGATATCGGTGATGTCCAGGCAGTAGAGCACGATGCTCCCGGCTGCGCTGCCCCGAACCCCGTACAGGATCCCCTGCTCACGAGCATGGCGGATGATGTCCCACACCACGAGGAAGTAGTTCGCGAACCGGGTTTTTTCGATGACGTCCAACTCGTAGGCTAACCGGCGCTCCAGGGGCTCCGTCACCTCGCTATATCGCCGGCGCAGGCCAGACCAGCAGAGGTTCGCCAGGTATTCGTCCGGCGGCTCCCCGCCCGGCGTCTGGTATTCGGGGAGGTAGAGGCGGCTGAAGTCCAGCTCTACGTCGCACAGCGCCGCGATGCGCCGCGTGTTCTCGATGGCTTCTGGCAGGTCTGGGAAAAGCCCTAGCATCTCTGCGGGGCTCTTCAAGTAGAACCCGTTGTCAGAGAACTTGAAGCGCTTCTCCTCGTGGATGGTGGCGTTGGTCTGGATGCAGAGGAGGACATCGTGGGGGTAGAAGTCCTCCGGTCGAATATAGTGACTATCGTTGGTGGCCACCAGGGGGACCCCTAACTTGGGAGACAGTTCTACCAACGCCCGGTTCACGGGGCCCAGCTCCGGGATGTTGTAGTTCTGCAACTCGAAGTAGTAATCCCCAAAGGTTTCCTTGTACCACCGGGCGGTCGTGATGGCGTCCTCCGTCCGGCCCTGCACGATGAGCTTGGGGACTTCCCCGTTGAGGCAACCGGAGAGCACGACGATTCCTTCGGCGTGCTGCGCCAGTAGCTCGTGATCCAGCCTGGGCTTGTAGTAGAAGCCATCGACCTGGGCCCTGGTGCTGAGACGAATGAGGTTCCGCCACCCCCGCTCGTTCTTCGCCAGGAGCGTGATATGCGAGGGGTCCCGGTCCACCGTGGTCTTGCTGCGATGGTCCCCGGGAGCTACGTACCCCTCCATGCCCAAGATTGGCTTGATGCCCGCGTCCTTGCAGGCGAGGTAGAACTGCACCGCCCCGTAGAGGACGCCGTGGTCGGTGAGGGCCAGGGAATCCATCCCCAACTCTCGCGTGTGGTGGGCCAGCCCGTCGAGCTTACAGAGGCCGTCGAGAAGAGAGAACTCCGAGTGGACGTGGAGATGGGTGAACGCGGGCATCGCGCGTCATTTTAACCCCGAGATGGCGGTCTCGGAAGGTGCTTCAGCCCCTTATTTTGGGGTTCCCAGAAGGCCTGGGCTACGCGTTAGTCCCCGCCATCGCCATCCGCGATGGATGCCATGGTAGAGAGGCCCCTCGCGGGAGCATAGACGGGCACCGGCTCACTAGGGCCGGCCGCCTCGGGGCGGGTCCGCTGCCACGGCCACTTAAAGGCATGCCGCAGTTTGAAGACATTCTGGAGGGAGTCGAGGTAGGTATACATGACGGGGACGAGGACGAGGGTGAGCAGGGTGGAGGACAGGCTACCGCCGATAATCACCACCGCGATGGGCGCGCGGGATTCGGCGCCCGCCTCGAATTTCATGGCCAGGGGCAGCATGGCCGCAACCACGGTGGCGGAGGTCATGATGATGGGACGCAGGCGGGTACAGGCCGCCTCTATCAGGGCATCGGCGCGCTCCAGCCCGCGCGCCCGCAGGGTATTGGTGTAGTCGACGAGCAGGATGGCGTTCTTCGCCACCAGCCCCATCAGAGCAATCATGCCGATCATGGAGAAGATGTTGAAGGTATTCCCGGTGAGGAACAGGCCCGCGACAGCGCCGCCTACGGACACGGGAAGGGCAAACATAATCGCGAGGGGATAGAGCCAGGACTCGTAGAGTGCGACCAGCAGCATGTAGATGAGCAGGATGGAGAGGACCAGGGCGCCGCCCAGCGCGGCCTGGGCGGCCTGCATCTGCTGCACCGTGCCCCGCACGTCCCAGCGATACCCGGGCGGCATCGCGACCCCCGCCAGGTTCTCGCGCAGGTCCCGTGCCACGTCGCCCAGGGCACGCCCGGCGACCTGCGCGTTCACCTGGACCGAACGTTTCCGGTCAACCCGCTGGATCTGGGTGGGGCTCTGGCCCCGGCGCTGGGTGGTCACCTGGCCCAGGGAAACCGCTCCGGCGGCTCGGGCAGCGATAGGAACGCTGGCCAGCGTGCTCGGGGAGATGGTGGCGGGGTCGGCAGAGACGTAGATATCCAGCGCGGGCTGGCCTTCCGGCCGCAGCTGGGACACCACGCTCCCCTGGACGATGGTGCGCA